>JAFAQI010000518.1 GCA_019246495.1 Frankiales bacterium
GAGGCGGTGAGCCCGGGCCCGCTGATGACCGCCGCTCCACCGGGCGCGGTCAGCGTGCCGGTGACCCGCAGCGGAGCGACGGCACCGAACGCGAGCCGGCCGGTCGGTCGACCGGGAAGGGACCGCGGCAGGCCCGCCCCCGCGACCGGGGGGACCGCCGGCCGCGGTTGGGCCGCCGCGGTCCGCAGCCGGTCGAGCCCGCGCGTCAGCGGAGCGAGGTCGGCCTCACCGGTCTCGATCGTGGTGCTCAGCAACGTGTTGTTGCGCAAGGTGATGTCGACGACTCCGGCGGCCGGCGCTCGCCCTCCCGCGCCGAGCGGCATCGCCCGTCCGGCCCGGGTGTGGAACGCGAGCTGCACCGACATCGGCAGCCGGTGCGCCTCGATGCCGGGGTCCAAGGTCAGCCGGGCCGCCAGCTCGCGGCGGTCGTTAGAGAAACCGAGCCAGACCACAGTGCCGAGCTCGAGCACCGGTGGGGTCGTACCGGCCTGGGGCACTGCGGCCCGGGCCGGTCCGAGCTCGCGCACGATGTAGTTGCCGGCACCGTTGATGACCAGCCGCTGGTCGTCCTCAACCGCCCCGGGAGCGCCGGTCGGGCCGACGGCGACGTGCACGTCCTCGCGGTTGGTGACCGGCCCGGGCACGACCGACTTCAACAGCCGGTCCTTGCGCAGGCCGAGGTTGACGTTGGCCAGCGGGTCGACGCCGTGCACCGGCACCGGCAGCACGATGTGACCGGTGTCAGGAGCCGCGACGGCGGCGGAGGGGCCGGGCAGCGCGGCGCCCACCCCGGCCATCGCCAGCGGCACCATCACAACCGCGGAGGCCACCCGTCTGGCGACCCGATCGGCGCGCCGGGGCTGCCTGCGTCCGCCGGCCTCGGCCACGGGTGGAGACTAGCCGCCGGTGCGGGTGGGAAGGTGACGCCCGACGATCCTTGCGGAGGTGGGTTATGGACCCGGCGGCGGCGCGGGCGCGGCTCGAGGAGCTGCTCGCGGAGCTCGACGCTTCCGTGGCCGTGATCCAACACGCCGGCGGCGAGCCCGGTGAGCTGAGCACGCTCGACCAGCATCCCGCTGACAGCGGCAGCAACCTCGCCGACGCCGACCGCGAAGAGGCGACTCTCGAGATCGTCCGAGACCAACAGGAGCGGGTGCGCGAGGCGCTGGCACGCATCGACGCAGGCACCTACGGCCGGTGCGTCGACTGCGGCACCGAGCTGCCGGATGAGCGGCTCGAGGTCCGCCCCGAGGCGTCGCGTTGCGTCAACTGCCAGCAGCGCGCGGAGTCGGTCCGCTAGACGTGCGCCGGCCGACGCGCGCTGGCGACGAGGACCGAGCCGATCGACTCGCCCTGCCGCCGCGCGGAGAGCGCAAGCTCCGTGGCCACCAACCGGTCGAGCTGCGACGGGTCGAGCGTCAACGCCCGGTCGACGGTCTCGGCCGTGAGCACCGTCCGGGGACGGATCCAGTCGACCGTGAAGCCCGCCTCAATCAGGATGCCGTGCAGCTCCTCCGGCCAGAAGCACCGGCGGACGCCCTCGGGACCGGTCTCCGGCACGAGCACGACGTCGGCAGCGGGCACGTCGGCGAGCTCCGCCCACCGGCCTTGATCCGCCAGAGCGGCGAGACCGGCGAGCAGGCTGTCGGCGGACAGCAGCAGCCGGCCGCCCGGCCGGAGCACGCGGAACAGATCCGCGACGGTGAGCTCCGCGGCGAGCGCGGTCGAGAGCATCCCGCCCTCCGCCACCACTATGTCGACCGACTCGGTAGCCATCCAGTCGAGCGACCGCGCGTCGGCCGACACGACCTGCACCTCACTGGAACCGTCGATCGCGGGCGCGGCGTCGGTTGGGCGTACGCCGGGGGCCCGCACGGAGATGACCCGGTGTCCCGGCTCGGCCAACACGGCCAGCAGCCGCGGCGAGCCAACGGACAGGTCGAGGATCCTCACCGGCTCGTCCGGCAGCCACTGCTCGAGCTGACGTGCGGCGAGCACCTCGCGAAAAAGGTCGAACGGTCGCTCACCGGGACCCGCGACCCGAGCGAGCGGGACCGCCGGATGCGCGTTCGACACGCGCCGTCTCTACCCGCCCGCTGCGGGAGCATCCGTGCCGGTCGTTGAGATCCCGACCAGCGAAGGCGACGCGCGTGCCGTGGTCGCCCCGGCAGCGGGAGCGGCGCGCGGGCTGGCCGCGTTCGGACATGGTGCGGGCGGTGGTCTCGGTGCGCCGGACCTCGTCGCGGTCACGGCCGCACTCGGTGCTGCCGGGTGGACGGTCGCCGGCGTCGAGCAGCCCTACCGGGTGCGCGGCAGCCGCATGCCGGACCGGGCGCCGCGGCTGGACGCGGCGTGGACGGAGGTGGTCGCTCGCCTGCGCGACGACGTGCCGGGTCCGCTGCTGGTCGGCGGGCGCAGCAGCGGTGCCCGGGTAGCCTGCCGGACGGCGGGTGCTGTCGGCGCGCAGGCCGTCGTCTGCCTGGCGTTTCCGCTGCATCCGCCCGGTCGCCCGGACAAGTCGCGGGCCGACGAGCTGCGGATGGTCGGCGTACCCACCCTCGTCGTCCAGGGTGAGCGCGATCCGTTCGGCAGGCCGGCAGACGTCAGCGCCGCGGTGACCGACGCGCCCGTCACGGTCTGCGCAGTCGCGGGTGACCACTCGCTGCGGCGAACGTCAGCAGTCACCGAGGCGGTGCTCGGCTGGCTGGCCGGTCAGCGGCTGGCGTAGACCTTCTCGGCGACCGTTGCCGCGAGCCGACCGTCGCCCGCCTCGCTGCGCACCCGCAAGCCGGACGTGTCGACCGCGAGCACGGTGACTGAGTGACCCGGCATGAGCAGCTGCCGCTCCAGCTCGCGCATGTCCTCGGGTCGGGCCTCGAGCTCTTCGTCGATCCGGCGTACGACGGCGCTCTCGCCGTCGCCGAGGTCGGTGAGCGCAATTTGCCCGGCGGTGTCGACGATGTTGACCGATCCGGGGATCGGGTTGCCGTGCGGGCAGCTTCCCGGGTCGCCGAGCACCTTGACGAGGTAAGGCTCGAGCGTGTCGCTGATCGCGTGCTCGAGCCGGTGCGCCTCCTCGTGCACCTGGTGCCACGGCACCTTCAGTACGTCGACGAGCAGCCGCTCGGCGAGGCGATGCCGGCGCATGACGGCGGTGGCCGCGGCCAGACCACGGTCGGTCAGCCGGATGACGCGACGGTCGTCGAGGGTGAGCAGCCCTTCGCGGACGAGCCGCGCAACCGTCTCGGACACCGTCGGTGCGCTGACCCCGAGACGCTCGACGAGCCGCGCGCGCATCGGGGGCACACCCGACTCGGCCAGCTCATAGATCGTCTCGAGGTAGTCCTCGGCGGCGGGAGAGCGTTCGCTCACCAGGGAATCGTAAGTGTGCCGGGTGTTGTTGACCGAGTCGTGACCGCCGCCGGCCTGCTCGATGCGCGTCAGGCGAACGAGCCGCCGCGTGCGGTTGGCATAGGCTCCGCGGTCATGGCTGAGGAGACGCTCGAGCAGCGCAGTGCTCGCTTCGAGCAGACCGCGATGCCGTTCCTCGACCAGCTCTACTCGGCGGCGCTGCGCATGACCCGCAACCCTGCGGATGCCGAGGACTTGGTGCAGGAGACCTTCGTCAAGGCTTTTGCGGCCTTTCACCAGTTCCAGGAAGGCACCAACCTCAAGGCCTGGCTCTATCGCATCCTCACCAACACGTTCATCAACAGCTATCGCAAGAAGCAGCGCGAGCCGTTGCAGTCCGGTGACGAGGACGTGTCGGACTGGCAGCTGGCTGCGGCCGAGTCGCACACGTCCACGGGGCTGAAGTCCGCCGAGGCCGAGGCGCTCGAGCACCTGCCGGACAGCGACGTGAAGGAAGCGCTCCAGTCGCTGCCCGAGGACTTCCGGATGGCTGTCTATCTCGCGGACGTCGAAGGCTTCGCCTACAAGGAGATCGCCGAGATCATGGGCACTCCGATCGGCACCGTGATGTCCCGCTTGCACCGCGGGCGCCGCGCCTTGCGCGCCGCGCTCGAGCAGTACGCCCTTGACCGCGGCTACATCAGACCGGATCAGTCACTCGCGGAACGTGAGGCCGAACGATGAGCTGTGGCAACCCACACGACGTCGACTGTTCCGAGGTCATCGAACAGGTCTACCTCTATCTCGACGGTGAGATCGACGACGACGGCCGCGCCAAGGTGCGCGAGCATCTCGACGAGTGCGCACCGTGCCTGCGCCAGTTCGGCCTCGAGCAGGATGTGAAGGCGCTTGTCGCGCGATGCTGCGGTGGCGACACGGCCCCGGACGGGCTGAAGGAACGCCTCATCGTCCGCTTGCAGGAAGTGCGCGTGGAGCTCGCCTCGATCGAGTTCCGCGCCGAGTGAGGCGACCGGCTCGGTGAGCACGTGGTTGGTGACCGGGGGCGCCGGCTACATCGGCGCGCATGTCGTCCGCACGTTGCTGGACGGCGGTGACGACGTCGTCGTTCTGGACGACCTGTCGACCGGACGCGCGGACCGCGTGCCGCAAGCCGCGACTCTCGTGAAGGGCGATATCGGCGACCGCGACGTCGTCCGCCGTACGGTCCGCGAGTTCGCAGTCGCGGGCATCGTGCACATCGCTGCAAAGAAGCAGGTCGGCGAGTCCGTCGAGCAGCCGATGCTCTATTACCGCGACAACGTCGTCGCCACCCAGGTGCTGCTCGATGAGGCAGTCGCCGCGGGCGTCGGGTCGTTCGTGTTCTCGTCCAGCGCCGCGACCTATGGCATGCCCGACGTCGATCTCGTCGACGAAGACACCCCGACCCGCCCGCTGAGCCCCTACGGGACGACGAAGCTCGTCGGTGAGTGGATGAGCCGTGACGTCGCCGAGGCGACGGGGTTGCGCGTCCTCGCGTTGCGCTACTTCAACGTCGCGGGCGCCGCGACTCCGGAGCTGTCGGACCCGGCGACGTTGAACCTCATCCCGCTGGTCTTCCGCGAGCTGACGAGCGGCAGCCGCCCCAAGGTCTTCGGCGCCGACTATCCGACGCCCGACGGCACGTGCGTGCGCGACTACATCGACGTCCGCGACGTCGCGGAGGTGCACGCTGCCGGGTTGCGGCAGCTGGCGGCCGACCCTGACGGCCCGCGGTTCCGCGTCTACAACATCGGCCGCGGCGAGGGAAGCAGTGTGCTCGAGGTGCTCGACGTCATCGGTGCGGTGACCGGCTTCGACATGACCCCGGAGATCGTGGGCCGGCGGCCGGGTGACCCGGCGCGCATCGTCGGCGGGGTCGAGCGGGTGAAGCGGGACCTGGGATGGTCCGCCCGCTATGAGCTGCGCGAGATGGTCGAGTCAGCCTGGGCGGGCTGGCAGCAACGCGGCTGACCCGACCTTCGCGGATCAGGCGTTCGGACGACGGCCGTGGTTGGCCTTGCTCTTCTTACGTGCGCGCCGCTTGCGGGCCTTCTTCGCCATCGAGATGTCCTTGTCTGCTCGGCTGTGCCGGAGCATCCATCTCATCACGGCGATGCGGGCGGGTGCCGCGGCGGCGGACCATGCCGACGACGATGAGCTCCGCGAGCCCGGACGCGACCAGCACATCGCCCGGGCTCACGACCTCCGGGCGAAGCGGAAACGGCACCGGGATGACGTCACCGAGGGGCCGCCAGATGGTCCCGATCCCCGCGATGTCGTGCCGGTCGTCGTTCCCCGACGCGATGTCGACGATCGGCACACGGGCGTGCAGGGCGGCGACGATCGACACCGGCATCGCCCCGTTGGCCGCGACGACCGCGGCGTTGAGGATCAGCCCGATCGTCACGAGCGGTACGCCGGCGACCCACAGGTTGCGCGCGCAGAACAGGGCGGCGCAGCCGGCTGACACAGCGAGCCCCACGACGTAGGCCTGGCGGGCGTCCGCCACGCCGACCGCCCCGAGCACCGCACCGCCCGCTTGGGCCAGCACGGCCGCGACCACCCAGAAGGGCCAGCGCAGCCGCAGCGTGGTCAGCCGCGACCAGCTGCCGCCAAGCAGCAGGCCGACGACGACCGCGCCGACCAGCGCGACGAGAGCGAGCCCCACGACCGTTAGTCTGCGCACCCGTCGGCCGCTGCGCCGGGAAAGGGACGATCCCCGCGTGTTCGAGTCGCTGCTTGTGGCCAACCGAGGCGAGATCGCCCGACGCATCCTCCGGACCGCGGCGCGGATGGGGCTGCGGACCGTCGCCGTGCACTCCGAGGCGGACGCCGACCTCCCGTTCGTTGCCGAGGCCGATGCCGCCGTACTGCTCGGGCCCGCTCCGCCGGCCGAGTCCTACCTCGACGTGTCCCGGGTGCTCGAAGCAGCCGCCAGGTGCGGCGTCGACGCGGTGCATCCGGGTTACGGGTTCCTCGCCGAGAACGCGGAGTTCGCGCAGCGGGTGATCGACGCCGGCCTCATCTGGGTCGGGCCGGCACCGGACGCGATCGATGCGATGGGCGACAAGGTCAAGGCGCGCAACCGCATGAGCGGTGCGGGCGTGCCCGTGGCGGCCGGGACGACCGATCCGGTCGGCGACGTCGACGCGGCGCTGGCTGCTGCCCGCGAGATCGGCTACCCGTTGATGGTCAAGGCCGCGGCGGGCGGCGGCGGCATCGGCATGGGAGTCGCGCGCGACGACGACGAGCTGCGCGCGGCGTTCGAGACCGCGCAGAGCCGGGCGCAGCGGTTCTTCGCGAACCCCGCGATCCTGCTCGAGCGCTACATCGAGGGGGCGCGGCACGTCGAGGTGCAGGTGCTCGGGCTCGCCGACGGCACGGTCGTCGCGCTGGGCGAGCGGGACTGCTCGGTGCAGCGCCGGCACCAGAAGGTCGCGGAGGAGACGCCGTCGCCCGGCGTGACGCCTGACCTGCGGCAACAGATGCTCGAGGGAGCGGTCCGCGCGGCGGAAGCCGTCGGTTACCGCAACGCCGGAACGGTCGAGTGTCTTGTCGACCCGGCCGCGCAGGACTACGTGTTCCTCGAGATGAACACCCGGCTCCAGGTCGAGCATCCGGTGACCGAGCTCGTCACCGGCGTCGACATCGTCGAGCAGCAGCTGCGAATCGCGGCCGGCGAGCCGCCGTCCACCGACCTAAGCTCGATCACCCCGAGCGGACACGCGGTGGAGCTCCGCGTCTATGCCGAGGACCCGAAGCGGTTCCTGCCGTCACCGGGCCACATCGACACGTGGGTCGAGCCGGCGGGGGAGGGCGTGCGCGTCGACGCCGGCTACGTCGAGGGCAACACGGTCACGCCCTACTACGACCCGCTGCTCGCCAAGCTGTGCGCGTGGGGTGCCGACCGGACGGAAGCACTCGATCGGGCTGCCGCCGCCGTCGCGGACTTTCGCATCGAAGGGCTCAAGACCAACCTGCCGTTCTTCACCGAGCTGCTCGCCGACGCCGGCTTCCGCTCCGGCGACTACGACACCGGTCTCGTGGACCGCATGCGGCGGTGAACGGCGTCACGATCGGTGTCCTGCTGCTCGTCGCGATCGCCGTCGGGGTGGTCCTGGTCGTCGTCGTGGTCCGCAAGGAGAACGGGGGACGCGAGGCGGGACATCCCGATGCGGTCACCGACGAGGTGCTCGGCGGCGTTCTTGCCGAGCTGCGCAAGTGGCAGGCCGAGGCGGCGCACTGGAAGGCGACAGCCGAACGCCTGCAACGCGAGCTCGACCACGGCGACTGAGGTGCCGGGCGAGCTGTCTTGCTCACTTCGGGTTCACCGGGTTGCTGTAGTCGTAGGGGAGGTCGCCCTCCGCGTAGCTGTGCGTCGGCAGCAGCGGATAGCTGGTGGCAAACACCTGATTGAAGACGTAGCGGAGATCGTTCACGCTGTTCGGCGGGTTGGGTAGGCCGGCCGGTCCGCCCGGAAGCGACAACGCGGTCAGCCCCTTCACCCGGATGTCCTCCATCACCTTCTCGCCGAAGACATCCGGCTCGGCCTGGAATCCCTCGTCGGACTGGATCAGGATCACCGGTGGGGTCGTGGCGTGGGCGCGGATCTGGTCGATCGTCCGCAGCAGCAGGGTGTTCAGGTATTGGAGCTGGTGCAGGTAGTAGGAACGGCCGGAAGCAGATGAAAGCGACGCGTCTGTCGTCCCGACGTAGTTCACCGCCTGTCCGTGATCGCCGTACACGTAGGGGTCGTGCGGCAGCAGGGTGTGAAAGACGACGAACTTCGGCGGGCTACCGGTGCGGACCTTGCCGAGTTCGCCGAACACGGCCCGGATGCTTGTCCGGAACCGGTCGTTCTTGGAGGCACGGTCGAAGCCGAACGGTCCTCCGAGCGCGCCGAGGATGCTCTTCGACATCCAGAGGTTGCCGAAACTGTCGGGAGGCGCGAAGGCCGAGATGTCGGGGTTGCTGCCGCCGAACGTCACCTCGTCGGTGTCGAGATGGACGTAGCGGTAGCCGATCGAGGCAAGCAGCCGGGCGGCGCGATTGTCCGCCTCCACCTTTTTGACCGGCCGGACGTCTTGGGAGTCCTTGCCCAGCACGACCGGAAACTTGGTCAGGTAGTCCATGTTCAGCAGCGCGGCGATGTTGGACTCGCTGTCGGAGTAGGGGCTGCGTGACTGATCCGCGACCGCGAACCCGCGCTGCCGCAGAGCTTGGAGGAACGGCGAGTTGTCGTAGTGGAAGTACTGCGCCAGGACGTCGCTGCGCGCGTAGTCGTCCGGCACGATGACGAAGATGTCGGGTTTCTGCGTCGCTCCTGTTGGTGGCGTGAGGACATCCGGCCACAGCCGGGAGTCCCGTGCCGACACCGCCGGGTGATTGGACTGGTACGACGCCACCCGGACGATATTCGGGATCGCCAACACCGCCCCCATGACGCCGAGGATGACGAGGACGTAGGCCAGATGGCGACGCAGCAGGACGGCGGCCAGGCCGAGAGCGACCGCTACCACCAGCCACGGCAGCAACCACCACCGAGACTTCCCGTCGAACCAGATGCCGTAGAAGAAGAACGTCACGACCAGCAAGGTCGCCAGCACGCCGCCGCTCGCTGTGGAACGGCTGACGGCAGCAATGACGGCGAAGGCCAGCAACGTGCCGATCGCGGTGAAGACGAGCGGTGGCCAGAGGACGCTGATCTGGACGTCGGTCTCGTTCTGTTGGAACAGTGAGAGCGCCGGAAACACGGCGAACAACACGGGTGTCAACGCCCCGCCGGCGATGAGCAGACCGCGCCTCATGGCGTCACCGTCAACTGCTGCTTGCGCGGCACAGCGAAGTAGAGGACTCGCGTGCCGGAGGACAACACGACTCGGCGCCGCACGTCGAAGTGCTCGTCGAGATGACGTTCAAACAGCTCGACGTCGTAGTCCGTGTGCAGGCCCGGACGTTTGCCCCGCAGCAGCTTCTGAACCATCGGGTCCTCTCTCGTCGGGAACTCGACGACCAGGGCGCCGCCGAGTTCGCCGAGCCAGCGGACGACATCGCGCAGGGGGACGTTTGCGGCGATCGTCAGGTGGTGGACGACGGCGAGGGCCAGAACGACGTCTGGCCGGCCACGGTCGAGCAGCGCTAAGCGCTCCTCGTTTCGCCACCCCAAGCGGGGTGACGGGTTGCTCAGGTCGACGACGAGCGGCAGCACCCGCCGATCGCCCTCGGCCCGCAGGTCGCGGTAGAGCCGCTCCACGGTTGCGTGATCAGAGTCCATCGCGACCACGCAGGGCGCCGTCTTGGCCGCGACGCGGGAGTGCCGCCCGGTGTTGGCACCGAGGTCCCAGACCAGCCTGGGCCGGGTTGCAACAACGGCGTGACGGACGAACGTCTCTTTCCACGTGACGTCGGTCGCCGAGTAGGTGTTGTGGTCGTCGTACTCGGTCCACACGGTGTGCGGCGGGTCCCAGTGCATGCGCTCGACCATCCGACGCATCTTGCGGACGTTGGCGCGAATGATCTGTCGTCCCAAGCCCGGCCGGTCCAGCCGCGCCGACATCCGCTGCCGGTCCGGCCCCTCCCTGCCGTCGAGCCGGGCGTGCAGGAACACGTGGGTCAGGTAGCCGCGACGCAGCCGGTCCCGTAGCGACATCATCGCGCGCATCTGCGTCGGGCTGATTCCTTCGAGTGAGCCGCGCAGTGGTGGCTGGAGGTCGAGACCCTTCGTTGCCTGCAGCAGCAGCGGGTAGAGGAAAAGCATGCAGAACTGGCGGTAGCCGACCCAGAGCTCCGACTCGCGCAACCGCTCGAACGACCCGATGTCGATGAACCTGGGCTCGGATCCCCAGAACTGGACGTTGTACGGCGAGGCGTCCTTCAGCATGAGCTGCCGGTCGAGGGCGTCCTCGAGGAGCCCGAGCTGCAGGAGAGCGGCATCGCGCAGCATCGAGTAGGTCCACTCGTAGGGATACGAGATGAAGGGCACCCGCTCGTGACGAAGGACGGCGGCTGCGGACGTCTCGAGGAGCGCGGGAGCCGCTGCGTCGACGAGAAGCTCCGTCCGCACCAGGCGCGGATCGTCGAGCAGGCCACTGGCCCGCAGCGCCTCGAAGTCGGTGAGGCCCTCGGCGGACAGCACTCGCCGCACGTCGTCGCCGACCAGGAAGACCCTTCCGTCCGGGTCACGAAACGATCCGGAGACAACTCCCGCGGCAGCCTCGTCGGGCTGCACGGTCAAGGCCGCACCGTTGGCTCGTCACGCACCGGCGCCCGGTCCGAGTCGGGGCGCTCGGCCGCGGCCAGCGGCTCGGCTGCCGGCCGGCGCAGATGAAGCAGGACGAGGATCCGGCGCCAGAACAGCTTGAGGCCGACAGCGACGGCGGCCAAGGCGCCGGCGATGACCTGCAGCGCCATCGAGGCGCTCCCCGCGTCGAGATAGGCAAGCTCTCGTTGCATGTGACGCTCCCTGTGCTGCTCGCTGCCCGAACCACCTAGCCGGACCGTACGGAGGCCTTGCTGAGGCCACGCTGAGTACGGCGACGGCCACGGGGTAGCCATCGACGACGGGCCGACTGGTGGGGCGGGCGCTACGATCCAGTGCCTTCCCGCCTGATCGGGCAGGTACGACGGTGGCGGATCGGGAGGCAGCGTGGCCGGGGAAGTTCGCGCCGAGATGGTGGCCAATGTCTGGAAGGTTGTCGTCGCCGCAGGCGACGCGGTCGAGGACGGCGACACGCTCGTGATCCTCGAGTCGATGAAGATGGAGATCCCGGTGCTCGCCGAGAGCAGCGGCACCGTGCAAGAGCTTCGGGTCAACGAGGGCGACGTCGTCCAGGAGGGTGACGTCATCGCGGTCATCGGCTGACATCCGCCCTGTGCCGAAAGCCATTGGGCTGTTCGGCGCAAATCCCCCGGCAGGCGGGTCAAGCCTGGCGGTGCAGCGGCCGAACAAACACGTGTGACCTCGACTCTCACGATCGAGCCCTTCCTTCGCGCCCTCGTCGAGTGCGGCGGATCCGACCTGCACTGCAAGGTCGGATCGCCTCCCCGCGTGCGCATCGACGGCCGGTTGCGCAAGCTCCAGACCCGTGACCTGACCGCCGCCGACACCGAGCAGATGGTGCGCGAGGTGCTGCGGGCCGACCTGGTCGAGGACTTCGAGCGCACCAACGAGGCCGACTTCGCCTACTCGCTGTCCGGCGTGGGCCGGTTCCGCGTCAACGCGTTCCGCTCCCGCGGCTCCGCCGGGCTGGTCTTCCGCCGGGTCTCCGTCGGCGCGATTCCGCTCGACGAGCTGGGCCTGCCGCCGGTCATCGCCAATCTCGCGATGGAGCCCCGTGGCCTCGTGCTGGTCACCGGCCCGACCGGCTCCGGCAAGACGACGACGCTCGCCGGCATGGTCGACCACATCAACGGCAACCGCGAGACCCACATCGTGACCATCGAGGA
>JAFAQI010000078.1 GCA_019246495.1 Frankiales bacterium
ACGGGGTGGGCGGCGAGAAGATCTACCAGAAGCGGCTGCCGAAGGGTGCGCCCGAGTGGGTGCACACGGTCGAAGTCAGCTTCCCGTCCGGCCGGACTGCCGATGAGCTCTGCGTCACCGAGATCGGCTGCGTCGTCTGGGCGGTGCAGATGTCGACGGTGGAGTTCCATCCCTGGCACACCCGCCGCTTCGCGGTCGAGCAGCCGGACGAGCTGCGCATCGACCTCGACCCGCAACCGGGCACGGATTTCGCCGATGCGAAGCGGGTGGCTGCGGTCGTGCACGAGGTGCTCGACGAGCTCGGCTGGGTCGGCTGGCCCAAGACGTCGGGCAACCGTGGCGTGCACATCTACGTGCGGATCAAGCCGGCCTTCGGCTTCAAGGAGGTACGCCGGGCGGCGCTGGCGTTTGCCCGCGAGGTCGAGCGGCGGATCCCGGACGAGGCGACGACCGCGTGGTGGAAGGAAGAACGCGGCGAGAAGGTGTTCATCGACTTCAACCAGAACGCAAAGGATCGGACGATCGCAGCGGCGTACTCCGTGCGCGGTTTTCCGCACGGACCGGTGTCGGCACCGGTGACGTGGAGCGAGCTGCCGGACGTCGAGACCGACGACTTGACGATCGCCACGATGCCGGCTCGGTTCGCGCGGCTCGGTGACGTGCATGCGGGGATCGACGACGTGCACTTCGACATTCGCCCGCTGCTCGAGTGGTCGGAGCGCGACGAACGCGAGCACGGGCTCGGCGAGGCGCCGTATCCGCCGAACTATCCGAAGATGGAAGGCGAGCCGATGCGCGTGCAGCCATCCCGCGCTCGCCAGCGACCGCCCGAGTAAGGAGGCTGTCGTGGAACAACGCTTGAGCCTCGTCACCCTCGGCGTGGCCGACATCGCATCCGCGCGCGAGTTCTATCGCGCGCTGGGCTGGGCGGACGTCGACCCGGCTGCAGATGACGTGGTGTTCTTCCAGGCCGGTGGCATCGGCATTGCGTTGTGGGGACGCGCAGACCTCGCCGCAGACAGTGCGGTCACGGACGGCGGCGGATGGGGCGGCGTGACGCTCGCCTACAACACGCGCTCCCCGCAAGAAGTCGACGCGGTCATCGAGGAGGCGCGGTCGGCGGGCGCGCGGATTGGCCGGGAGCCGGGCCCGACGTTCTGGGGCGGCTACTCCGGGGTCTTCATCGACCCGGACGGGCATCCGTGGGAGGTCGCGCACAACCCCGGCTGGACGATCAACGCGGACGGAAGCGTCAGCCTGTCCTCGGCGGGGTGACGTCGGCCGCTCGCCGAGTGCGCCGGTCGCGCTCCTGCCAGTAGCCGGCGAACGCAACCGAACCGGCGCCGAAGATGACAAGCAACAAGATGATCGTCGCGAGTGGCGCGTTGCCGGCATGCGCGGCTCGGCTGTTGGGGTTGAGCATCACCGCCAGCAGCCCGAACACCACGACACCGAACGTCGCGAACCAGGCGCCGCGATGCCACGCCGCGAGCTCACCTCCCGGCAGGAAGCTGAGCGGCAGCAGTTGGATGGCGCCGCCGACGAGCGCGCTGACGAACAGTGCTGCGACGAAGTCATCCAGGAGGATGACTCCATAGCTGGCACCGGTGTGCGAGGCGGCGTGGTTGACGGGGATCCAGACGAGCCAGGCGGTCACGCCCACGACGAGCGCCGCGGCGTGTGAAAGGGCGATGACGTGTCCGTTGGGCCGGCGCGGCAGCTTGAGGGCGAAGGCCAGCATCGCGATGACGCCATAGAGGTAGCCGGGCCGGAACTCGGCGAGCCGGGAGATGAGCACGCAGGCCAGCGCGACGACGAGCCCGGCCGGCAGCGCGTGCAACGTGGCTTGCCGGGAGAAGCCCTGTGAGCGCCGGTAGATCAGCGCGACCCCGGCGGCGACCGTGACCCCGGCCGTGATGGCGAGCACGGTCGCGACGAAGTTGACTGCGGTCTGCGTGTCCATTCGTGCCTTGGGGTTCAAAGCACAGCCGAGGACTCCCGCGCCCAGGACGACGGCGCCGAATCGGATGCCATCGCCGATGCGGCTCGGGCGTCTCGGCGCTGCGCTCGCGGGCGGCAGTCGCAGCCGCCGTCGCCATCCGGCGCGGATCTCGTCGTAGTGCTCGTCGAAGGTGCGGTTGAACAGCTGCGCGGGAAAACTGATGAACAGCAGCGCGGCGAGTGTGATCGCGACGTTGACGAGGTCGTGCACGGGCGAGCGCAGGGCCGCGGTGATCGTTGGCAGCGACGACGCCAGCGGAGCGACGCGCGGGTCGCCCGAGGAACGAGCCACGGCGGAGGCGATGGCCGCGACCGGTGAGGTGAGCAGCACGCCCCGGTTGCCGGTGCTCCCGACGGCGGCGCAGCGGCCGCTGGGTGAGCAGTCGAACGCGCTCAGAAGAGTGGGCGACGGCTGGACCACCGTCCAGTTGACTCCGTCACCCGACGAGAGAAGCGTCGAGCTGGTGAACGTGTCGGAGACGGCGAAGCACCGGCCGGTGCTCGGGCAGACGACGCGTTGCACGAACGGGAACTTGATGCCGGACGACGACCACGACCAGTGCGCGCCGTTGTCGTCGGTATAGGCCAGCATCCCTGAGCAGAAGGTCACTCCCTGGCCGCCGCACTGGTTGCCGCCGGTCGCGACGATGCGTCCGCCGCTGAGGCGAACCACACCGGTGAACTGGTCGTAGTCCGGACAGGGCCGGCTGCGAGTGCAGAGACTGGCGTTGTTGAAGTTGGCCTGGTTGGGCAGCGCGGTGAGGCTGACGATCGAGGTCCACGTGGCTCCGAAGTCGGTGCTCCGCCAGACTCCGCCCCGGAAGTCCGCACCCGCCGTCAGGCAGTCGGCGGTCGTCGAGCAGGAGACGGCCTGCAGCCCCTGTCCGGGTGGTGCCCGGCTGGCCCAGGTGCCGTGCTGGAGCGCGACGACGCTGGCCGGACCGCCATGGTCCAGGCTGTCGATGCCCACGGCGAGGCACGAGCCCGCGACGGGGCATGAGACGGCTTGCAACGGATGCGTGCCGGATGGAAGCGGCATCAGCCGCCAGTGCACGGCGTCGGTCGTCTCTACGGCAGACGCGGTCGTGTTGGTCGCGTAGCCGACCGCAACGCACACCGTGCGGCCGACGCAGTCGATGGCGATCAGCGTTCCGCTGCCGGGGACGACGGTCGTCCGCCAGGTGCGGCCGTTCGTGGTGGACACGATGCTGCCGAGGCTCGAGCCGCCGACGGCGAAGCACGTGGTGGCCGCGGGGCAGCTCACGCCGTAGAGCGGCGGCAGGTTGGGCGTGCCGGCGACCGGGACGAGCGGCCCGCTTCCGCTGCCGGCGTACGACGTGCTCGGCGATGCAAGCGTCAGCAGTCCGAGGGCCGCGAAGGCGAGCACGACGAGAGCGCTCGACGTCGCGGGCCGGCGCGTGGCGGCATCACGCATGGCAGCTCGCCTCCCCCCGAGGGCGACACCATCGTGACCTCGGGGGAGGGGCGGCGCACGGAAATCCGCGAATCGAGCCGGCGCCTCGACGGCTCAGCGGGTGGCGAGAACGTCCTCGATCGCGTAGGTCAGCGGCCGTTCGAGCTGGTCGAAGGTGCACGTCTTCGGGTCACGGTCGGTGCGCCAGCGGCGGAACTGCGCGGTGTGCCGGAAGCGCGACCCCTCCATGTAGTCGTATGCCACCTCGACCACGAGCTCCGGCCGCAGCGGCTCGAACGACATGTCCTTGCCGGCGTTCCACCGGCTCGGCGCACCTCCCGGGCCCCACTGCGAGGAGAGCCACGGATGGCCATCGTCGGCGCCTTCCCGGTACGCCGCCAGCTCGTCGAGCAGCTCCTTGCGCCGTGCCATCGTGAACGACGCCGCGACGCCGACATGTCGCAGCTCACCGTCGTCGTAGAGGCCCAGCAGCAGCGAACCGACGACACCGCCGCTCTTGTGGTAGCGGAAGCCGGCGACCACACAGTCCGCAGTCCGCTCGTGCTTGACCTTGAACATCACGCGCTGGTCGGGGCGGTAGGGCAGCGTCATCGGCTTGACGATGAGCCCGTCGAGACCCGCCCCTTCGAAGTCGGTGAACCACTGCGTCGCTGTTGCCGGGTCATCGGTGGCAGGAGTGAGATGGATCGACGACGTCGGCGAGACGATGCGCTCGAGAGACGCACGGCGTACGCCGAACTCCTCGGCCAGCAGCGACGTGTCGTCCAGCGCGAGGAGGTCGAACGCGACGAAGTCCGCAGGCGTCTCGGCCGCCAGCTTGCGCACTCGCGACTCGGCCGGATGCAGCCGCAGCTGCAGCGACTCGAAGTCCAGTCGGCCGCCACGGGCGATGACGATTTCGCCGTCCACGACGCAGCGTTCCGGCAGGGCGTCGCGCACCGCGTCGACGATGTCCGGGAAGTAGCGGGTGAGCGGCCGCTCGTTGCGAGAGCCGAGCTCCACCTCGTCACCATCGCGGAACACGATGCAGCGAAAGCCGTCCCACTTGGGCTCGTAGAGGACACCGCCGGGCAGGTCAGCCGGCTGCGGCATCGACTTGACCGCTTTCGCGAGCATCGGCTTGACCGGGGGCATGACGGGCAGGCGCATGCCCCCAGTCTGCGGGCGGCCGGGGGGTTAGAGCGCGCCGACCCCGTGCGGCGTGCCCCACCCGGTCGGGCCGTCCCAGCCGGAGTGCGCGATGCACCAGCGTGTCGTCGCACAGTGGCCATTGCTTCCGGAGGTGACGTCGGTCAACCCGGTGCGATGGTGCGACCAAAACCACGTGCCGTCCGTCACCGACGAGCCGTTGCCGGCCAGAGCGAACGCCGCAGCGATGATCGGCGAGCTCGCACTCGTGCCGCCGAAGGTCAGCCAGCCACTGGTGTCCTGGAAGCTGTCGCTGTCATAGACCGCCACGCCGGTCGCCGGGTCGGCGACCGCTGCGATGTCGGCGACCGCGCGGCCGGCGCACTGCGTGG
>JAFAQI010000091.1 GCA_019246495.1 Frankiales bacterium
GAGCGCGAGGTGCGCATTCGCGAGTTGCTGCGCGGCAACGCCGCGGGCGAGGGCATAACGCGATGGCCGGCCGAGCTCGCACCGGCGCTGCCGTTGCGCGGCTTCGCCCGGGAGGTCGGCGACCTCCTCGACCGCGCCCGTGAACGCGGCCTCGACGGCCCCGGCTTGATGGCGCTCGGCGAGGCGCACGAGCGACCCGCGTGGGTCGCGGCCGGCCGCTTCCTCGACGAGTACCTCGACGTCCTCGCCGCCCGAGACGAGCTCGACTACGCCGGGCTGGTCGCACAGGCGACCCGACTGCTCGACGGACCGGCCGCGGAGCTCTGTGGCCGCTTCGCCGCGGTCTACGTCGACGAGTACCAGGACACCGACCCGTCCCAGGAGCGGCTGCTCCGCAAAGTCGCGGGCGACGGGCGGCTGCTCGTCGCCGTTGGCGATCCCGACCAGTCGATCTATGCCTTCCGCGGCGCCGACGTCGACAACATCCTCGAGTTCCCGCGCCGTTTTCGAACCCGGTCCGGTGACGAGGCTCCGGTCATCAGCCTCGGCGTCTGCCGGCGGATGAGCGCCGAGCTGCTGGCCCCGTCGCGCGAGCTCGCCCGGCGGATCCCGCTCGGCTCGCTGACGGGCGAACGCCGCCGGCACCGCGGGCTCGCCGCGACCGGCCCAGCGGCCGACGCTCCGCCGGAGGTGCAGCTCTTCGCGACGGTCGCCGAGGAGGTCACGGCGATCGCCGACCTGTTGCGGCGGGCGCATCTCGTCGACGGGGTCGGCTGGGACCGGATGGCGGTGCTCGTGCGGTCCGGCGTACGCAGCATTCCGGTGCTGCGCCGGGCTCTCGTCGCGGCCGGCGTACCCGTCGCGGTCGCCGCCGACGAAGTGCCACTCGCCCGCGACCCGGCCGTCGCTCCGCTGCTCGGCGCGTTGGATGTCGCTGCGCACGGCTGGTCCGCTCTCACGCCGGACCTCGCGCGCACGCTGCTGCTGTCACCACTCGGCGGCGCCACCCCGACCGGGCTGCGCGCGCTCGGCCGCGACCTGCGGAATCTCGACCGCGCCGGCGGCGCGATCGCTCCGGCTCCTTCCGCGGAGCTCATCCGCGACGCGCTCGCTGACCGCCGCGACTTGACGACGCTGTCCGATGCAGTCGCCGCGCCGGTGCGCCGGCTGTCCGAGCTGCTCAGCGGAGCACGGGACCTTGTCGCTGCCTCGGCGCCGCCGGACGAGGTGCTCTGGCTGCTGTGGGACGGCTCGGGTTGGGGGCGGCGCCTGGCTGCGACTGCTGCGTCGTACGGCGCCGTCGGGCGGGCCGCCGACCGCGACCTCGACGCAGTCGTGGCGCTGTTCGACGCCGCGACCCGGTTGGAGGACCGGCGGCCCCGGGCCGGCGTCTCGGCGCTGCTGGAGGAGATCGCCGCGCAGGAGATTCCCGCCGCGCCGCTCGAGGAGCGGGCGACCGCAGGGGGCGCGGTCCGGCTGCTCACGGCCCACCGCTCGAAGGGCTTGGAGTGGGATCTCGTCGTCGTCTCCGGGGTGCAGGACGGCGTGTGGCCCGACCTGCGGCAGCGCGGCTCACTGCTCGAAGCCGACCGGCTGAGTGCGGACGGGCTGCGCCCGATGCCGACCACCGGGCGGCTGCTGGCCGAGGAGCGCCGGCTGCTCTACGTCGCCCTCACCCGCGCCCGCCGGCGGCTCGTCGTCACCGCGGTGAGCGGAGTCGACGACGAGTCCGACCGGCCGTCCCGGTTTCTCGACGAGCTCGGGCTCGGCGAACTGCCTGCTGTCGGCCTGACCGGCACCGGCCTGCTCGCGGCGGGGTCGCTCGTCGCGCGGTTGCGCCGCGCGCTCGTCGCCGACGACTCGTCCGACGCTGAGCGCATCGAGGCGGCGGAGCTACTGGCGGAGCTGGCCGCCGCGACCGACGTGGACGGCAGGCCGCTCGTGCCCACCGCCCATCCCGACCGCTGGTGGGGCATCGACGACCCGACCGAAGGACCGCGCCCGGTGCGACCGGTCGACGAACCGGTCGGCCTGTCCGGGTCGGCGGTGTCGTCGTTCGAGACGTGTCCCCGGCGGTGGTTCCTGGATCGCGAGGTACACGCCAAGGGTGTGTCCACGACGTCGCAGGGCTTCGGCTCGGTCATCCACGCGCTCGCCGAGGCCGTGGCGACCGGCCAGCTCGCGCCCGAGCTCGACGCGCTTGTCGGCGAGCTCGACCGCATCTGGCCGGCGCTGCCTTTCGACGCGCCCTGGCAGAGCGACCGGGAGTACGCCGCGGCGCAGGCGCTGATCGAAAGGTTCCTGCGCTGGCATCGCGACAACCCGCGCGAGCTGGTCGGCGCCGAGCTCGCGTTCACCGTCGGTGTCGGTGACGATGTCGTGCTGCGCGGCCGCGCGGACCGGCTGGAGCGCGATGACGAAGGGCGCGTCGTCGTCGTCGACCTCAAGACCGGAAAGACGCTTCCGGCTGACCGAGACCTCGGCACCGAGCCGCAGCTCGGCGTCTATCAGCTGGCCGTGCGCGAAGGCGCGTTCGCGGAGGTGGTCGACGGGCCGCCCGGCGGCGCCGAGCT
>JAFAQI010000113.1 GCA_019246495.1 Frankiales bacterium
CCGGGGGTCCCAGGAAAGGTGTCGGGTCCGTGCCACGTCGTCCCACCGCGACGTCGACGCTCGCCGCGATCGCGGCAGTCCTCGCGCTGACCGGCGGAGCCCTTGTCGCCGAGCGGCCGCCGCACGCCGACGGCAAGCCGGTGACGGCCACCCGGCCCGTCCCGCTGCGCCCGCGCCCGGTCGTCCTGCGGGCCGATCGGTCCGGACCCGCCGTCCCTGTGGCGCCGCTGTCCGCCATCAACGCGCCTGACCTCGTCGTCACAAGCAAGCGTGCGATCTCGACGCCCGCCCTGCGCCGCCTCGCGGCCGCACCGGGGGTCGGCGCCGTAGCGCTGCTCGACGTGGGTCACCTGACCGTCCGGGGTCAGCGGCTGCGCACCGTGGCAGCCGATCCGAGTGCCGTGCGGGGCTTCACCGCACCGCTCACCGCGCGCTCCGACGCGCTGTGGCAGTCGGTCGCTCGCGGCGATCTCGTCGTCTCGTTCGCGCATTCGCATGCGTTGCGACACCGGTTCGGCGCACTGGTTCGGGTCCGCGGCCGTTCCCATCGAATCGTCCTTGCACGGGTCGGGGCGTTCGCCTCTCTCGGGCTTCCTGACGGGCAGGTCGTCGTCGATCGCCGGACCGGCTGGCTGCTCGGGCTGCGACCGCGCCGGGAGGTGCTGGTCAGCGCCCCACGCCTGCCGGTCCCGTCTCTCGTCGCCCTGGCCCGGCAGGCCTTCGGCGCGGGGGTCGGCATCCGGGACGCTCGGCCGCAGCTCGCAAGCACAGCGATCGGCAGCTTCGCGCTGTCGACGATCCCGGGGTCCTACCTCGCGCTCTACCGCGGTGCTGCGGCCACGTGTCCGGGTCTCCCATGGACGGTGCTGGCGGCCATCGGCGCGGTCGAGACCGGGCACGGAGCCGACCCGAGCGTCTCGTCCAAGGGTGCGGTGGGGCCGATGCAGTTCCTGCCCTCGTCGTTCGCGGCCTCAGCCGTCGACGGCAATGGTGACGGCATCGCCGACATCAACGACCCGGCCGATGCGATCTACTCGGCTGCGCGCTACCTCTGCCTGGCCGGCGCTAGCCGCGGCGGGCAGTCGCTCGACGACGCGATCTTCTCCTACAACCACGCGCGCTGGTACGTCCGGCGCGTGCTTCGCTACGCCGCCGCGTACGCCGCCTGACTCAGCGGCCGCGCCTGCCGTACTTGAGCTCGCCGAGCCGCGCCGCCACCTTCGGCAGCCAGGCCGGCCGGTCGAACGACATCATCTCGGCCGGCGTGGAGAACCGCTGCTGGGCGATTGCCTTGGGACGAGTGAACTCCTTCAGCCCGTCCTCGCCGTGGATGCGGCCGAAGCCGGACTCGCCGACGCCACCGAACGGCAGCGACGGGAACCCTGCGAACGCGAGGACGGAGTTGACGCTTGCCATGCCGGAGCGGATCCGCCGCGCCGCTTCGTAGCCGCGCTTCTTCGCGAACACAGCGGCGCCGAGCCCGTACGCCGTACGGTTCGCGCGCTCGATGCCCTCGTCGAGATCCTTCACGCGACTCACCGGAAGCACCGGCCCGAACGTCTCCTCGCGCATGACCCGCGCATCCTCCGGAACGTCGATGAGGATGATCGGGTCGATGTAAGGCGCGCGCACCGACTCGCGTCCGCCGACGATCGCCTTGGCGCCGCGGTCGAGGGCTTCCTCGACGTGCTCGCGCACGATGTCGAGCTGCTTCGGCATCGTCATCGGACCGATCACCGGCTTGTCCCCGCCCGCCCGGATGTCCTTTGCGGCTGCCGTCAGCTCAGCGACGAACTGGTCATAGACGGCGTCGACGACGTAGACGCGCTCGACCCCGATGCAGGTCTGGCCGGCGTTGGAGCACGCACCCCACAGGGCTGCGCCCGCCGCCGCCTTGACGTCGGCGTCCGCGTCGACAAGCAAGGCGTCCTTGCCGCCGAGCTCCAACAGCACGGGCGTCAACGTCTCGGCGCACGCCGCCATGATCTTGCGCCCGGTCGGCGCCGATCCGGTGAACGCGAGCTTGTCGACACCCGCGCGGCACAGCGCCGCACCGGTCTCACCGAAGCCCGTGACGACTTGGAAGACGGGCTGCTCCGGTACGACGGTGGCGAACGCGTCGGCCAGCCACACGCCGATCGCCGGCGTGAACTCGCTCGGCTTGAACACCACCGCGTTGCCTGCCGCCAGCGCGTAGGCGATCGATCCCATCGGCGTGAACAGCGGGTAGTTCCACGGGCCGATCACGCCGACGACGCCGACCGGCTGGTACTCGAGGATCGGCTTGACGTTGGCGAGCAGCATCGACCCGGCGACCTTGCGCGGTTTCATCACGCGCTGTGCGTTGCGGGCGGCCCAGTCGAGGTGCTCGATCGCGAGCAGGTGCTCGATGAACGCGTCGACGCTGGGCTTGCCGTTCTCGCGCGAGATCAGCTCGAGCAGTTCTTCGCGCCGCCGGGTCAGCACACCGGCGAATGACTGAAGCCGCTTCTTCCGCTCGTCGAAGCCGATGCCCGCCCACCACTGCGACGCCTTGCGGGCGAGCTGCACCGCCTGCCGCACCTCGGCCTCGGAGTGCACCGGCAGCGTGGCCACGACCTCGCCGGTCGCGGGGGAGAGGGACTCGAACGTCTCGCCACCACTCGTGCGAACACGATCCTCGGTCACCGACATGGCGGGTGCTCCTTCTGCTCGCCGACTGAGGTCAAGATAGCCTCGCGACTCGTGCCGCCCACCACCCTGACCCCGTCGGACATCGCCCACCGGCAGGCTGCCGTTGCCGCAGCCCTTCGCGCCATCCGGGATGAGCCCGCGCCGCCTCCTCCGCCCCCGGTCGCGAGTGCGGCCGATGTCGCCGTCCTCCAGGACCAGGTACGCCGCCTGACCGAGCGCCTGGACCGTGTCGCCGACGAGGTCGAGCTGCTGCGCGAGCAGGACGACGCGCCGCTTGCCTGGCCCGCCGACGTCGAGCCGGCGACCCGGGTCGAGGTGCCACCGCTGGAGGTGTCGCGCGGCAACAGCCCCGCGTTCGACATCCTGCTCGGCGCCGGGCGGCTCGAGACCGCCTGACCGCCGCTCAGGCGAGCGTCAGCGTGACGTCGACGTTGCCGCGGATGGCGTTGGAATACGGGCACACCTGGTGTGAGGTGTCGACCAGCTGCTGTGCCTGGTCCCGGTCGTCGACCTTGGGCAGCGCGATCGTCAGCTCGACGACGAGACCGTAACCGAGCATGCCTTCAGCCGGACCGATGCCGACGGCCGCCGTGACGCTGGAGTCCTCGGCGTCGAGCTTCATCCGCCGCGCGACGAGCTTCAACGCAGAGTGGAAGCACGAGGCATAACCGGCCGCAAACAGCTGCTCCGGATTGGTGCCGACCGAGTCGGCCGAGCCGCCGAGCTCGACGGGCGGCGTCAGCTTGACGTCGAGCTTGCCGTCGTCGCTCGCGGTGTGCCCGTCGCGGCCGCCCTCTGCCGTCGCCCGCGCGGTGTAGAGCGTCTTGGTCAGCTGGATCATGCCGCCGTCCCTTCGTCCGTCGTCCCGTCGAGCACCGCAGAGGCAACGTCGGCGCGATGGTCCCGGCCGAAGCCTTCGAACGCGTCCAGCCACTGAGCTCGCTTGTAGTAGCGGTGCAGCACGTGCTCCCACGTGAACCCGATGCCGCCGTGCGCCTGGATCGCGTTCTCGCAGGCGAACACGGCCGCCTCCGTTGCAGCGGACTTCGCCGCGGCGACCGCGATGTCCTGCTGCGCGTCGCCCTCGCTGACGGCCCACGCCGCCCAGTAGGCGAGCGAGCGGGCGAGCTGGACCTGCACATAGATGTTGGCGACCCGGTGTGAGACGCCTTGATAGGTGCCGATGACCCGGCCGAACTGCTGCCGGGTCTTCGTGTAGTCGGCCGCGAGGTCCAGCGCGCGTTGCGCGACACCGACGGCTTCGCATGCCGCCATGGCAAGCGCACGTCGACGTACGTCGGCAAGCGCACTGACCGGGGTGGCGAGTCGGCGCGCGGTAGTGCCGTCGAGGTTCAGGTCGGCTAGACGGCGGGTGCGGTCGACGGTCGACAGAGGCTGTACGACGCCGGGCTGTGCGAGCAGGTCGACGACCCAAAGCCCATCGTTGGTGGTGACGATGACATCGGTCACCGACGCCAGGTCCGGCGCGACGACCTTGCGGCCGGTTAGCTTGCCGCCCGACTCGGTCACGCCACCGCCGGTCTCGCGCAGGTAGAACGCTCCCGGCTCGGCCCACGCGAGTGCCACCGCGCGGTCGCCGGACTCAATGCCCGCGAGCAGCTCGTCACCGGCAAGCAACGGGGTCGCCAGCACGGCCGACGAGAACCACGGCAGCGGCAGCAGCGCCGTGCCGGTCTCCTCGGCCAGCACCGCATGCTCGAGAACGCCCAGACCGGAGTCGAGCCAGCCGAGGTTCGCGAGCTCCTTCCAGGCCGCGGCGTCGAACGCCGGTTCGCTGTCTGCCGCGGCGATCACCCGCTCGTTCGGCCAACGGTCCGCGAGGAAGTCGCGAGCCGCTGCGCGCAGCAGCTCCTGGTCTTCACTGAATGCGAAATCCACGTGCTCAGCCCTCTCCGGCCCGGGAGTCGTTCATCGGGAGCGAGGAAGCCCGACGACGCGCTCGGCGATGATGTTGCGCAAGATCTCCGACGTACCGGCTTCGATCGTGTTGCCGCGACTGCGCAGCTGCTGGTACTGCCAATAGCCGTCCCACACAGCGCCGTCGTCGTCGAGCTGCGATGCCAGTCCCTGCAGCGACGTCGCCAGCTTCGTCAGCCGCTGGTTGGTCTCCGACCAGTGCAGCTTGGCGACCGAACCCTCGGGGCCAGGTACGCCGGTCTTCGCCAGCGTCGTCAACGACCGGTAGTTGGTGAAGCGCAGCGCCTGCAGGTCGATCCACTGCTGCGCGATCCGGTCCCGGACGACCGGGTCCTCGGCCGGCACCCGGCCGTCCGGTGCCGGCTGCTTCGCGAGCCGCACGAGGTTGCGCAGCTGCCGTTCGAGAGCAGCGGTCAGTGCGAAGCCCAGAGTTCCGCGCTCGTGCAACAGCGTCGTCATCGCAACGTTCCAGCCTTCGCCGGGCTGTCCGAGCATCGACTCGCGCGGCACCCGCACGTCCGTGAAGAAGATCTCGTTGAACTCCGGGTCACCGGTGATCTGCTTGAGCGGCCGCACCTCGACACCGGGGGAGTGCATGTCGACGAGCAGGTAGGACAAGCCGCGGTGCTTCTCGGCGTCCGGGTCGGTGCGGACGACGAGGATGCACCAGTCCGCGATGTGCGCCCACGACGACCACACCTTCTGGCCGTTGACGACCCACTCGTCGCCGTCGAGCACTGCGCGCGTCTTCGCGCCGGCGAGGTCGGAGCCGCTGCCGGGTTCGCTGAACCCCTGGCACCAGACCTCTTCACCGGAGAGAAGCTTGGCGAGATAGCGCCGCTTCTGGTCGTCGCTTCCCCACGCGATGATCGTGGGTCCGGCCATGCCGAGCCCGATGCCGCCGATGTGCTCCGGCGCGCCGATCCGCGCGGTCTCCTCGAGATAGATGCCCTGGAACTCGTGCGGTGCTCCGCCGCCGCCGTACTCCTTCGGCCAGGTCAGCCCGACGTAGCCAGCGTCGTAGAGCCTCCGGCTCCACGCGCGGCTCTCGGCGAGATCGAAGCGGCCGACGGTCGGAGCCCGGGTCGTCCAGTCGTCGGGCAGGTTGTCCCGCAGCCAGGTCCGGAGCTCAGCCCGAAACGATGCCTCTTCCGGAGTGTCACGGAAGTCCACGCCCCACCTCCCAGCCGCCGACCGAACGGCGTTCGGAAATGGTAACGCCGAGGCAGCGGAGCAGGGCGGGCGTGGCGGCCGTGCCTGGCTCGAGGTGGCCACGCCGCCAGAGCAGGTTCACCCGCCCCCGCGCCGAACTCCTGCGCGTGCACCGTGTTATGTGGCCCATGTTGGCCACCGCTGCTTGCCTGAGCGTCTTGGGCGGAGGAGTCACGCCGGCCAGCGGTCGATTGGCTCCGGCGGCCGACCGCTCGCACGAGCACGTCGCCGCCGCGAGTCACGGTCCCGTCTACGCATTCGTGACTACCGCCCCACAGGGCAGCCACCGGGAACGCCTCTGGGTGGGTCGCATCGGGGCGGGAGCCCCAACCGTCCTTGCCAAGGCCCCCCGTGGAGGCAGCTTCGATCTCGTGGCGATCTCACCCACCGGGCGGCGTCTCGCTTACGACGTGACCACCGCCCGAGGCAACACGTCTACATACATTGCCCGCACCGACGGCTCAGTTCGCCACTTGCTGTACGGCCCCGGCCAGGGTGACCTTGGAGGGGACTACGTCTGGTCCGCGGACGGAAGCTCCTTCATCCACCAGACGGTCGTGGGAGGCAAACGGACGCTTGGGTTGATCCTCGCCAGACCTGGCAGCAAGAACAGACGTATACCGCACAGCGCTGGCGTCTTCCAGCCGAGTCCGCGGCCCGATGGTGGCTGGCTCGTGGGGCACCGGTTCGACACCTACGCCGGTCACCCATCGACCTCCTGCGTCATCCTCCGCATGCACGATGGCCTCCGGCGGCAAGTCGCGCCCAATTGCGGCGGACCGGTGTGGCGGCCGAACACCTGGGAGATCGCCGCTGGCCGCGTCATCCGAAATGGAGGGCAGGACAGCATCTCGGAAGCTCTCATGGTCTACGACGTGCGCAAGAGGGCCGCGCACGTGCTTCCGCAGACCCAGTCCGCATCGACAAACGGAATAGCGACGCCATATGCCTGGAATCACAACGGCGCGTTTATCTACTACCTACACATCACATGGGGGCGCGACGAGCGATCGGCCACCTACCATCTGATGCGCATTCGGCCGGATGGTTCGGGCAAGCAGAATGTGACTCCGCCTCGGCTGCGCAGACCGTTCTTGTTGTTCGCCATGCAGCCGGCCTGACTCGGCACTCTCAGAGGCGGGGCAGGACCTCTTTCTCGTAGAAGCGGATCATGCCTTCCTGGTCCGGACCCATCTGCGCGACGTAGACCTCGTCGAAGCCGGCGTCGACGTACTCCTTGACCGCTGCGACGTGCTCCTCCGGGTCGTTTCCGCAGGTGACCTTCTCCGCCACCATCTCCTGGGTCACGAGTTCGCTCGCCTGTGCGAAGTGCGTCGGCGTCGGCAGGTCCTGCGCGAGCTGGCCGGGGACGAAGGAGTTGCGCCAGGTCTCGAAGGCGATCTTCTCGGCCTGCTGCTTGTCCTCGTGCCAGCACACCTTGACCGCGGCCTGCGTCGGTCCCTGGCCGCCGTGCTTGCGGTACGCCGCGATGTCGTCCGCGTTGGGTTGCGTCGTGATGAAGCCGTCGCCGATCCGCGCCGCGACCTCGATGGCCTTCGGCCCGAAGCCCGAGACCAGGATCTGCGGCAACACGGACGGCAGCGTGAAGATGCGCGCGTTCTCTACGACGTAGTGCTCGCCGTCGTGGTCGACCGTCTCGCCCTTCCATAGCTCGCGGATCAAGGCGACCGCCTCTTCGAGTATCGACAGTCGCTTCTCCGGCGGCGGCCAGTGGTCGCCGAGGAACTGCTCGTTGAGCGCCTCGCCGCTGCCGACGCCGAGGTCGAACCGCGACCGCCCGTCGACCGTGCCGAACAGCTCGGCGGTGGTCGCCGCCGCGTGGGCGACGATCGCCGGGTGCATCCGGACTGTCGGGCACGTCACCGCGGTCGTCACGCGGAGCGACGACGTCGACGCCGCGATCGCGCCGAGCACCGACCAGACGAACGCGCTCTCGCCCTGTTCCTCTAGCCAGGGGTGGAAGTGGTCGGAGATCCAGGCGATCGGAAAGCCGGCCCGCTCGGCCAGCACCGCGCCCTTGACCAGTTCGCTCCCGGGATGCTCTTCGGAGGACAGGAAGTAGCCGATCGTCGCCATACGTGGCGTCTACCCGGTGCCGGCCGGGCCCTAATCGCCGGTCAGTCGATGCGGCGCAGCTGCTCGCGATAGCGCTTGCCGTTCGCGACGTAGCCCTCGACGTTCTCGACGAACGCCCCCTCGGGCACCGCGTCGGGTTTGATCTTCGCCGGTACGCCGAGAGCCATCGCGCCGCCGGGCACGTCCATGCCGTTGGGTACGACGGCACCGGCACCGACGAGCGCGCCGGTGCGCACGATTGCCCGGTGCAGGACGATCGAGCCGGAGCCGACAAGCGCCCGGTCCTCGATCGTGCAGCCCTCCAGATGCGCGATGTGACCGATCACACACTCGTCGCCGATCCGCGTCGGATGATCTTCGGTCGCGTGCACAACCGTGCCGTCCTGAACCGATGTGCGTGCTCCGACGAATATCTCGCCGTAGTCGCCACGAAGCACCGCCCCCGGCCAGACGGTCGACTCCGGCCCGATCGTGACGTTGCCGATGACGACAGCGTCGGGATGCACGAAAGCGGACGGATCGATGGTGGGGACCCGGTCACCCAGGGCGAAAATCGGCACGCGCGGCTCCTTCGACGTGCCGCATCCTGGCAGATCAGGCCATCTTCAGGCTGGCGCTGGTACGGTGCGCGGCGCCGCCTCAGGAAATTCGTGCGGCATCGCGGGCACAACGGCGGCCCCTCATGCGTTGTACCCGCGCTGGAACAGGGAAGGCAGGACCCAATGGCTACTGATTACGACCAGCCGCGCACCGACGACGAGCTGGGTGAAGACAGTCTCGAAGAGCTGAAGGCACGCCGCGACGCCCAGGCGGGCGCGGTGGACGTGGATGAGGCCGAGCTGGCCGAGTCGCTGGAGCTTCCCGGCGCCGACCTCTCGGGCGAAGAGCTGACGGTGCGTGTCGTGCCGAAACAGGTCGACGAATTCACGTGCAACAGCTGCTTCCTGGTGCGTCACCGCAGCCAGCTCGCCAACGAGAAGAAGATGATCTGCCGGGAGTGCGCCCAGTAAGGGGACGCTGTGCAGGCTGACGACCGCGGCGACCGGACAGAGCTGAGCACGGTCGTCAGCCGGCTCGCCGACGACGAGCCGCTCGACCGCAGCACCAGGGCGCGGCTGGTGGGGCGGCTCGCCGTGCTCATGGCAGGGCGCAGCCGCCGCCTCTACGACGCGGTTCTCGAGGTCGCGCCGCACGTCCCGATCCGCGACCGCGAAACGCTACGCGCCCACCACCGCAACCTCGACGACGACGACCTCGCGCAGGTGCTGATCGCCAACGCGACGCGCGTCACCGGCGCGATCGGAGCGGCGGGCGGCCTGCTGTCCACGGTTGAGATGGCTGCACCCCCCGCGCTGTTGACCGCGCCGGTTCAGGTCGCGGCCGAGACGCTCGCCGTGGTTGCGGTCGAGCTCAAGCTCGTGGCGGAGCTGCACGAGCTCTACGGCCGAGCACCGGCCGGTACGCCGGCGGTCCGTGCCGCCAGCTATCTGGGGGCGTGGGCGCGACGGCGCGGGCTGGACCCGTTCGCGGCCGGCGGAGGCATCGGCGGCGTGATCAGCGGCGCGGCGCGTCGCGAGCTGCGCCAGCGGCTGCTCCGGCGGGCCGGGCGCAACCTGACGACGGTGGTGCCGTTCCTCGCCGGAGCCGTCGCCGGCGCTGCCCTCAACCAGCGGGAGACGCGGCGGCTCGGCGAACGGATCGCCGCCGACCTCAGGCGTCCAGGAACTCGCGGGTGAGCTCGTTGGTCCGCTGCGGATGCTCGAACTGCGGCACGTGACCACAGTCGTGAAGCACGACTGACTGCGCGTCCGGCACGGCGGCGACGATGTGCCGCTCGAACGACGCCGGCACCAGCCGGTCGCGATCGCCCCAGATGAACAGCGACGGCACCGACATCGTCGGCAGCCGGTCCCAGAAGCCTTCCTTGCCGAAGGCTTCTTCGAGGTAGATCTGGCGGAGCGCCGCGAAGAACGCGCGGCGATGCCGGTAGTCCCGCATCACCCGCGCATGCTCGTCGGCGGCCGCGTCGTACCAGGGCCGGGGCAGCCGATCCGGCTTCGAGAACATCGTCCGGATGCCCGCCACCACTGCCCGATGCCCCACGGGCAGGCGAGCGATCACCGCGTCCGGCGGCAGCAGCTTGACGAGCGGAACGAACTGGCGCATCCGCCGGAACGCGGGCGACGGGCACAACAGCACGAGCTTGGTGACTGACGACGGGTGGGACAGGCCGGCTTCGATCGCGACCCGGCCGCCGAGGGAGTTGCCGACGAGCGCGGCCGGCATCGCCTTGACCTCGCGCTGGAAGGCGTAGAGCCACGTCGCGAGCTCGTTCGGGCGGTAGTGCCAGCGCGGCGCATCGGATGCGCCGAAGCCCGGGAAGTCCGGTGCCAACACCCGGTGGTCCTGGGCCAGCCCTTCGATGAGCGGCAGCATCGACGCGTTGGTCGCGCCGAGCCCGTGCAGCAGGATCACCGGCGGCGCGTCCCGAGGGCCGGCCTCGAGATACGCGGTCCGGATCCCCAGCACGTTGCGGACCCGCGCCACCGGATGGGTCGGCGGCCGCGGGCCGACGTCGAAGGCACCGTCCATCTGCAGCGCGAGCGCCAGGTTGCCGCGAACGGTCAGGCCGTGGTCGAGGAACGCCTCGATGCCGCTGATGCGCCCTTCGAGCACCGCGGCCAACGTGGCGGGCTCAGCGGTCACGATGGCGTCAGGATGGCTGACGGCACCCCGGGACAGCCGCACCCGCCCCTCGTGGAAGTGCACCGTCCAGCTGCCGGCCGGCGGTGCGGAGAAGACCACGCGCGCGTTCTCGTCCGCCAGGGCCGCGCCGACACCCTGCCGCACCCGCGCGCTGAACAGCGCGTCGAGGTTGGGAACGGCCGACAGGCGGCGCGCTGTCGCCGCCGCGGGCAGGGGAAGGGCCATGACGGAAAGGTACGCCGCACTTACCCCGGGTAAACGCCGTGCGGCTCCGGCGTGTCGCAGCCGTGATCTTCGCTGGTGGGCGAACCGGGACCGAGCGGGGCGAATCGCCCTGTTAGGCGGCTGTCTCCTCGAGCCCCGGCGGGAGCGAGCCGGTCGAGCGGTGCCAGCTGGCCGCGACCTTCTTCTGCGCCACCATCCGGGCCACGCCGACCACCGCGCCCGAGATCACTGCCCACGAAACGGCCTCCGGCCACGTGACGGCGGGGTGCTCCGGGTTGGCCGGAGGCTCCTTGCCCGCGACCGCCTTCCACGTGAACGCGAGGGTCTTCCGCGCGACGAGCGCACCCAGGACCGACGCCACGAGCGCCATGACCTTGTAGCCCGCGCCGCCTTCCTTCTGCTGCTTCGCCATGCTTCCTCGCCCTCGACCGGTTTCTCGTCCGTGCAGTCTGCCTGCCCACATTGCGCGCACCGCACGCTAGAGCGTGTGGTCGGCGCGATGGCGGCCGGCTGGCAGGATGCCGCGCGTGCAGTCGCTGTCGCTCGCCCAAGCGCGGCGGCTGGCTTTGGCGGCACAAGGCTTCACCCGCCAGCGGCAAAGCGGGCGACCGACGGCGCGGCACCTGCGCGGCCTGCTCGACCGCACGAAGCTGCTCCAGATCGACAGCGTCAACGTGCTGATGCGTGCGCACTACCTGCCGGGTTGGTCGCGGCTGGGCAGCTATCCCACCGGCGTTCTCGACCGGCTCGCCTACCGCAACCGTGAGCTGTTCGAGTACTGGGGACACGAGGCCTCGCTCATCCCCGTGCAGATGCATCCGTTGTTCCGCTGGCGGATGGCCCGCGCCGAGCACAAGTTCGAGACCTGGGGGCGGGTCGCGCAGCTCGCCCAGGAGCGCCCCGGCTACGTCGAGCACGTGCTCGACCGGGTCCGTGAGCAGGGACCGCTGACCGCC
>JAFAQI010000114.1 GCA_019246495.1 Frankiales bacterium
GCGGGGCCGGGACGCGATTGGTGCGCCCGGTCTCCTTCTTGATCAGCGACGCGAACTCGTTGAGCAGCTTGGACGCCATCGCCGGGCTGATCAGTGACTGGCCCTCGTGCACCGCGCGGATACCGGTCGCGACCTCCTCGATGGAGATCTCCTTCAGCAGGTAGCCCATCGCGCCGGCCTTGATCGCGTCGTAGAGGTCGGCTTCCTCGTCGCTGATCGTCAGCATGATGATCTTCGTCGACGGCACGGCGTCCTTGATCGCCGTGCACGCGTCGATGCCGCCACGCTTGGGCATCCGGACGTCCATCAGCACGATGTCGGGCGTCGTCTCGACCGCCTTCTGAACGGCTTCGGCCCCGTCCTCCGCCTCGCCGACGACGTCGATGTCCGGTTCCTGCTCGAGCACCATCTCGAGGCCACGGCGGAAGAGCGCATGGTCGTCGACAACGAGAACCCGAATGGGATCGCCCGTGCCCGGCGGGACGGGCGCGACGGTGCCGCCGCCCTCCGGTGTCTCGCTCACGTCGCCTCCACGAGTCGGCCTGACCTGCTCAGGCTGCCCAATGATGGCACGCCTGGATGCGAAAACCGGTCCGTTCGCGGCAAGTGGGTCAGGGCGCGGCGTCCCCCGTCGTGACCAGACGGATCACCCCATAGTCGTAGCCCCGACGGCGGTAGACGACGCTCGGCTCGCCGGTGTGGTCATCGACGTAGAGGTAGAAGTCGTGGCCGACGAGCTCCATCTCGAACAGCGCTTGGTCGAGTGACATGGGCACCGCTTCGTGTCGCTTCTCCCGTACGACGATCGGCGTCGCGGCCTCGTCACTGCCGCTGTCGTCCTCCTCCGCAGCGGCCGGCGCGGCGCCATTCGCGAGCGCGGCGGTCGCAGCGGCGACCGACACCGGCGTGCGGTTGCCGTGGTGGACCCGGCGACGGTCCGCGGCGCGCCGCAGCCGCGCCTCGAGCTTGTTGGCGGCGAGGTCGAGCGCCGCGAGCGGATCCGCTGCGGCTGCCTCCGCGCGGACGACCGGTCCGCGGGTCAGGCACGTGAGCTCGATCCGGGAACGCTGTCCGGCGAGGCGCGGGTTGTGCTCTTCGCAGACCTCGACGTCGATTCGGTGCACCTTGCCGTCGAGCTTGGCCACCTTGGCCAGCTTGGTCTCGACGTGAGCCCGGAAGCTCTCCCCGACCTCGGTGTGCCGACCCTTGACGACGACGTCCACGCGGTGACCTCCGTCGATGACAACGTCCCGATGGGGCTGCCCGCCGGGTGACCCTGGTGACATGACTCTTCGGGCTGCCCCCTTCGGGCTGACCCCTCCGGCTGATCCTTCCGCATGACCGTAGTGCCCTGGCGACGGATTGTGCAGACCCGGCGGCACTAGGTCCCCGGACGGTGGTCAGGACTAGGTCCCCGGACGACTGGTACAGGGCGGGTGCGGGGCGCAACGAGTCCCGGTGGAGGTCAGGCGCGCCGCTGGGTGGCGGCGATCGTCGCAACGGCGACGATTCGGGCGCCGGCCTCGCGCAGCACTCGCGAGGCCTCGGCGAGCGTCGCGCCGGTGGTGATGAGGTCGTCGACTACGACGACGGTCGCGCCGGTGAGGTGCGAGCCGACGCCGCGCCGAAGTGCGAAAGCGCCGTCGAGGTTGCGGGCTCGCGCCGCCGCGTTCAGTCCGGCGGAGTCGGCGACCGGCCGGCAGTGCCGCAGCGCAGGCAGGATGCTCACCCAGCGCCCGCACCGCCGTAGGTCGGCGGCGGCGCGCTCGGCCAGCCGGGCGACGACGTCCTCGCCTCGCGTCCTCCGCGCCCGCCGGGCCGATGGCACCGGGACCAGCACTAGCGGTGTCGCCCGGTCGACGCCGCGGCTCTTGTCGACCGCGGCCGCGACCGAGGTCGCGAGCGCAGCGCCGAGGACGGGACGGAGGCCGACGACGCCGTCCTCCTTGTAGGCGAGGAGCAGGGACCGGGTTGCGCCGGCGTAGGCGGTCACCGCCCACGGCGGAGGGAGCCCACGAGGACTCGGCCGTGGCCAGGCAGGCGACGCGGATCCGGCGAGACTCTGCCGGCAGCGGGCGCAGACCACGTCGCCGGCCGCGCCGCAACCCGCGCAGCTAGCCGGCAGGACGAGGTCGAGGAGTGCGCGCATCCAGCAGTGTCGGCCGCGACGCGGCGCCGTACCCGCGTCGGCAGGTGAGCTGTGGACCGGCGATCAGCCGGGATAACCAGGTTCGCTCCCCCGACCCAGGCGGACCCAGCCGCCCGACGGGTCGTCGAGCCAGACCGCGTGGCCCGCGGTGACGAGGGTCGGCTCGCCAGGGGCGGCGGCGACGTCGATGGGGTTGGCCGCGAGACCGGCGGTGGACAGGGTCCGGGAGGTGTAGCCGTTGGCATCGACCGCACGCAGCTCGCGACCGCCCGCGGAGTTGGCGACGGTGACGACGACCTGGTCCGCGCCGTCCCACGCGACGCCGCGCACGTCGGCGACCCCCGGAAGGACGACGCGGAACGCGCCGAACCGCAGAACGCCGTGCGGCCAGGAGGGACGACCCATGAGCAGGCGTCCGGCGCCGGGCGGTCCGGCGATGACGGCGATCCGGGCGCCGTCGCGGGACAGCCGAAGCTCCTGCACCGGCCCGGAGAGCAGTGAGCCGTCGAGCGGCACCCGGTGGACAGGACCGCTGATCGGGACCTCGGCGACCCAGCTGCGGCCGCCCCGGGTCACCACCGTGAACACGTCCCCGGCGCGGTCGAACGTCGGCTTCGTCAACGCGTCCGCGTGCAGTCGCGCAGACGCCGGTCCCGAGCCGCCGGCGACCAGGAGCGTCGCGCCGCCTCGACCGGGCCGGACGGCAGCGACCCGCGAACCGGTGCGGGAGACCGCCAGCATCGTTGCGCCGCGGAACGCGCCGAGTCCACGGACGTCGCCGCCGTTGGTCCGCCAACCGTGCGGGCCGGCGTAGAAGGCCGCATGCGCCGCCGGTGCGGCGGCAGGATCGAAGGCCTGCCATGCGTCTCGCGGCTGGCTCGGCGGGACGCCCGGCACGGGCAGCGGGGACCCGTCGGCGAACAGCCGCACGGTCGTGATCTCGCTCACCTGACGCAACGTCCAGACCAGCTGCGCGGACAGCTCCCGGAGCTGCGCCGGTGTGGCCTGTCGGACGGAGTTGGAGAGGTTGACCTCCGCCGCTCCGTTGGGATCCACCGGCACGTTGCCCAACAGCTCGGTGCCGGCCGGGAACCCGGTGCGCACCGCGGGAGCCAGCCAGCCGCCTGGCCCGGACAGCAGTGACCGGAGCAGTGCCGTCGTGAAGCCCTGCGGTTGCGGCCGCAGCAGGATCTGCTCGGGGACGAGCACCGTCCCGCTGCGATTGACGTAATAGACGTTGGCGAAGCCGAACGAGCGCGTGGCGTCGGTCGTCGACAGAAGTGCGCCGGGGGCAAGCCTGTCGATGCGCCAACCGTCGACGGCTCGCACCAGCGTGAAGGACGTGTGGATCGCGCCGGCGCGCGGCGTGAAGTCACCGCGCGGGTCGAGAACGCCGACGCGAGGGGCGACGAAACGTACGACGCGGGAGCTCTCGGGCCCGGCCGCCGCCGTGATCTGCAGCGCGGAGTCGTCGTACGTCGTCAGCGAGGTGTCGGCATGCCATTGCTGAGCGGCCCGGGCAGTGAGGTACGACCTTGCGACCGCGTAGCTGCCGTCGGAGTCGACCATCGCGCGAAGGAAGCCGCGCACGATGTCCGACGGGGTCGCGCCGCGCTGCGGTGCCGCGGGAAGAACCCGGAAGTCGATGTCGCCGAGGCTGCCGCCGACCGTCAGCTGGCGGCCTACGTGCACCGTCCCGCCGTCCGGGATACCGGCGCAGCTCGCGAGGCAGCAGACCGCGACAGTGGCGGCGGCGAGCCGAGTGCGCCTAGGCACCGGCGACCTCGCTCGCCGGCTCCGGCTCGAGCGGCAGCGGCGACTCTTCGATGTGTTCGCCGACGCGCCACGGCAGTGTCAACCGGAACACCGAGCCCTCACCGGGACTCCCCCAGGCCTGTAGCCAGCCACCGTGCAACCGGGTGTCCTCGAAGGCGATCGACAGGCCGAGGCCCGTGCCGCCCGACGTCCGCGCCCGGGCCGGGTCCGCGCGCCAGAAGCGGCCGAACACCAACGACGCCTCGCCCGGACGTAGGCCCGACCCGTGGTCGCGGATCGCGACGGCGATGCCGCTGGAGCCGCCGCGGAGCCGCACCGACACGGGTTTTCCTTCGCCGTGCTCGAGGGCGTTGACGAGGAGGTTGCGCAGGACGCGGTCGATGCGGCGCGCGTCGACCTCGACGACGACTTGGTGCTCGGGCAGGTCCACGTCGAGCCGGCACCCGCGCCGCGCCGCAACCGGAGCGACCGCGTCGACGACTCGCGTGACGAGCTGCCGCAGGTCGACCTGGTCGGCGTCCAGCGCGACCGCGCCGGCGTCATGCCGGCTGATCTCGAGCAGGTCGGCGAGCAGTGCCTCGAAGCGGTCGAGCTGGGTCTGCAACAGCTCGCTCGACCGGGCGAGCTCGGGGGCGAGGTCGGCGCGTGCCTCGAAGAGCACGTCCGCAGCCATGCGGATCGTCGTGATCGGTGTCCGCAGCTCGTGCGAGACGTCGGCGACGAACCGGCGCTGCACCCGGGACAGCTCGCGCAGCTGGGAGATCTGCTGTTCGACGGTCTCCGCCATGCGGTTGAACGACGTGGCGAGGCTCGCGAGGTCGTCCTCGCCGCGCACCTTCATCCGGTCACGGAGCCGTCCCGCGGCGAGTCGTTCGGCGGTCGCCGCCGCGAGCCGGACGGGCCGCACAACCTGTCGCGCGACGAGCACCGTGATGACCACGAGCAGCGCGACGATCGCGGCGCCCGCCAACAGCATCGTCTTCTTGACGAGTGCGAGCGTCTGGGTCTCCTGCACAAGCGGGAACTGGTAGTAGAGCTGGTAGCTCGCCGCACCCGTCGGCACCGGGCCGCCGACGAGCAACGCCGGGCTCAGGCCGCCGCCGGGTTGCCGAATGCTCGTGTAGGTCCACGCCTCGCGGCCCTGCCGGCCGACAACCGACCGCAGCGCCGCCGGCACGGTGATCGCGGTCGGGCCGGCCTGCTCGGACTCGCCACCCGTCGCGGTGGCAAGCAGCACGACGCCGTACGACGCCGACTGGGTGCCGTGGCCGGCGAGGTCACCGATGACGTTGCTGGCGGTGAGCCGTACGGCATTGGGCTTCGTGCGGTCCATCGCGTCGAACTGCGACGCGGAGTACTGCAAGCCGAAGTCGAGCTCGCTGATCGCTGACCGCGTCTTCGCCTGGAGCAGGCCGTCCCGGATCTGGTTGAGCAGCACGAGTCCGAGCAGCGCCGTGACGAGAGCGGACAGCACCAACGTCGTGGCGGCGACCCGCAGCTGCAGAGAGCCGCGCCACCGATGCAGCAGCCAGGACAACGCTGCCGAGAGCTTCGCCGTCACGACGGTCCGGCTTTGTAGCCGACTCCCCTGACGGTCAGCACCAGCTCGGGATGCTCCGGGTCGGTCTCGACCTTGGCGCGCAGTCGCTGGACATGCACGTTGACGAGCCGGGTGTCTGCCGCGTGCCGGTAGCCCCAGACCTGCTCCAGCAGCTGCTCCCTGGTGAACACGTGACCCGGCTTGCGAGCGAGTGCAGCGAGCAGGTCGAACTCCAGCGGAGTGAGCGCGATCGGCTGGTCATCCCGCGAGACGACGTGGCCGGCGACGTCGATCGTGACGTCACCGATGTGCAACAGCTCCGCGGGCGCGCCGTCGTTGCGGCGCAGCCGGGCGCGCATCCGCGCGACGAGCTCCTTCGGTTTGAACGGCTTGATGATGTAGTCGTCCGCACCGCACTCCAGGCCGAGGACGACGTCGACCGTGTCGCCGCGTGCGGTGAGCATCACGATCGGCGTACCGCTCTCGGCGCGGATCTGCCGGCAGACGTCGATGCCATCGGTGCCGGGCAGCATCAGGTCGAGCAGCACGAGGTCGGGCTTGGTCGTCCGGAACGCCGCGAGAGCACGGTCGCCGTCGGCGACGAACGAAGGCTCGAAACCCTCGGTGCGCAGCACGATCCCCAGCATCTCGGCCAGCGCCGGGTCGTCGTCGACCACCAGCACGCGTCCTCGCACCACGCGTCCATGGTGACACTTCACGGGCCGATCGGCGTTCCTCTGA
>JAFAQI010000169.1 GCA_019246495.1 Frankiales bacterium
TGCAACTCTGAGTCCGTGGTAGCACCAGGATTCGGCGTCGTCACCGGATCGGAGATATCTCAGCGTTCGGACGTAAAAGGCCCGAAGTGTCAGGCGATGCCCAGCAATGCATCCACGGCGGCCGCTACCATCGCGGGCGCTGTCGGGTCGGTCCCTTCTGCGTGCGCCCAGGCATCCACCACGACGAGCGCGTCGGGCGCGCGTAACCCGTCCGCGAGAGTTTCGCGGAGTGCGTCGACCACCGGCTGCGCCGGCGCGGCGGCCTCGCGCGCGAACGCGGCGCGCCACGACTGCAGCCGCTCCGATGCGGCGGCGGCCTCCGCGTCCTGCCACTCCCAGTCCGCTCGGTACGAGTGCGCGAGCAGAGCGAGCCGGATCGCCATCGGATCGACACCATCCGCCCGCAGCCGCGAGACGAGGACCAGGTTGCCGCGCGACTTCGACATCTTGCCGCCGTCGTAGCCCACCATCGCCTGGTGCACGAAGGTCCGCGCGAAAGGCCAGTGTTCGGTGACGACGGACGCTTCAGCGGCGCTCAGCTCGTGGTGCGGGAACACGAGATCGGTGCCGCCACCCTGCACGTCGATCGCCGGACCCAGATGGCGCAAGGCGATCGCCGCGCACTCGACATGCCAGCCCGGACGGCCGGCGCCCAGCAGCGACTCCCAGTAGGGCTCACCCGGCCGAGCCGCCTGCCACAGCAGGCAGTCGAGCGGGTCCTTCTTGCCAGGGCGGTCCGGGTCGCCACCGCGTTCGCCGGAGAGCCGGATCATGTCGGCGACAGGAAGCCTCGCCACCTCGCCGAAATGCTCGGCTGCGTTGACGCTGAAGTAGATGTCGCCGTCGACGTCGTACGCCGCTCCCGCGTCGCGCAGTTTCTCGACGATGTCGACGATCTCCTCGATGGCCTCGACCGCGCCGACGTAGTGATCGGGCGCGATGACGCGCAACGCCGTCATGTCCTCGCGGAAGAGCTGCGTCTCACGCTGCGCGAGCGCTTCCCAGTCCTCACCCGTCAGCACCGCCCGCTCGAGCAACGGGTCGTCCACATCGGTGACGTTCTGCACGTAGTGCACGGCGTGACCGGCGTCGCGGCAGGTGCGTTGGAGCAGGTCGAACAGCAGATAAGTCGCGGCGTGGCCGAGGTGGGTTGCGTCGTACGGCGTGATTCCGCAGACATACATGCGCAGCGGATCACCGGCGAGCTCGACGAGGGTGTCGCTGGCGGTGTCATGAACTCGCGGCAGCCGGCCGGTGCCGAGACCGAGGTCGGCGAGCCGCGGAACGGCAGGCGACGGCCAGGACTCCACGCGTCGAGACTAAGACCCGCCTGTTCGAGACTGGGACTTCCCTCGTCGAGACTGGGACTTCCCTCGTCGAGACGGGGGCTTGCCCGACCTAGGGTGGCGCGGTGCTGACGGCATTGCACTGGGGGCGAGGGGACGTCCAGGTCGCCGGCGAGCGACTGCGCGGCGCGGACCTCGTGGCCGCCGTGAACGCAGTCGCGCATACCGTCGCGGGACACGAGCGGGTCGCCGTCGTTGCGCACCGGCAGCTGCAGACCGTGGTTGCGGTCGCCGGAGTGCTCGCCGCGGGCGGCTGTGCCGTGCCCGTGAACCCGGCCGCGGGCGAGGCCGAACGCGGGCATGTCCTTGCCGACTCCGGTGCGTCGCTGCTGCTCGACGGCTCCGCCATCGACTTGGCGGCGCGTGGCGCAGGGGTTGCCAGCGGCGACGTCGACGCAGAGTCGCCCGGGTTGCTCGTCTACACGTCCGGCACAACCGGGCCGCCCAAGGGCGTGTTGCTGTCGCGCCGGGCGATGGCCGCCTGCCTCGACGGGCTGAGTGACGTGTGGCAGTGGTCGCAGGAGGACGTGCTCGCGCATGCGTTGCCGCTCTTCCATGTGCACGGACTCGTTCTGGGAACGCTCGGCCCGTTGCGGTTCGGCTCGCGTCTCGTGCTGACGGACGGGTTCGGCCCGGTCGAAGGCGCGACGATGTATTTCGGCGTACCGACCATGTGGTCGCGGACGGATGTCGAGTCGCTGCGCGCGATGCGCGGCGCGCGGCTGCTCGTGTCAGGATCCGCCGCATTGCCCGCGCCGGTGTTCGAGCGGGTTCGGGAGCTGACGGGACAACGCCTCGTCGAGCGTTACGGGTTGACCGAGTCGCTGATCGTCACCGCGGCGAGCGTCGATTCGGATCGCGGGGCAGGGTCAGTCGGCCGGCCGCTGCCGGGCGTCGGCCTGCGCATCGCCGATCCAGACGACGAGGGCATGGGCGAGGTGCAGCTGAGCGGCCCGACATTGTTCAGCGGCTACCTCAACCGCCCCGACGCGACGACGGCCGCGCTGACCGACGACGGCTGGCTGCGCAGCGGGGACCTCGGCCGGTACGACGACGAGCACGGTTTGCGGTTGCTCGGCCGGCTCGCCACCGACCTGGTGAAGACCGGCGGCTTCAAGGTCGGCGCCGGTGAGGTCGAGGACGCGCTGCTCGGCCACCCGGCCGTCGCCGAGGCTGCGGTCACCGGCGAGCCGGACGACGACCTCGGCGAGCGGATCGTCGCCTGGGTGGTGCGGGCCGACGCCGTAACCGCCGGCGAGCTGATCGATCACGTCGCCGCACAGCTCGCGCCGCACAAGCGTCCGCGCGACGTACGGTTCGTCGAGGCGCTGCCCCGCAACGCGATGGGCAAGATCCAGAAGTCCCTGTTGAGTGCGACGAACGACGTCTAACAAGGCGCCTCGATGGACGTCGTTCGTCGCACTCAACTCAGAAGGGGGGCCAGGGGACGGGCGGCCACTCGTCGCTCGGCAACGGATGCCGCCGCGTCGACAGCAGTCGGTCGACCCGGCGGATCGTCATGGCGACCTCTTCCGGCGCCAACAGGCCGCGGAGCTCAGCGCCGAGGTCGCCCTCGAGCTGCGCGCGGAACCCGGAGAGTACGTCGATGGCCTCGTCGGTCAGCCGCTTGCCACGCCACCGCCACAGCAACGTGCGGAGCTTGTCGTCGGTCGAGAAGCAGACGCCGTGGTCGACGCCGTAGACGTGACCGTCGACGGTCGGCAGCAGATGTCCGCCTTTGCGGTCGGCGTTGTTGACGACCGCGTCGAAGACCGCCATCCGGCGAAGCTGCGGATGGTCACTGCGTGCCAGAGCGGCGAGGTCGACGGACTCGTCGATGTCGATCCAGAGCTGGCACATGCCGGTGCCGAACGGCCCGTCTCGTAGAACCGTCGGCGGGACGATGTCCCAGCCGAGCGCCTCCGAGACGGCGTAGGCCGCGACCTCGCGGAACGCGAGCGTGCCGTCGGGAAAGTCCCACAGCGGACGCTCGCCGGCGATCGGCTTGTGCACGCAAGCGGCGCTCACGCCATCCAGCGTCACTGTGCAGAACAGCGTTGCGTTGGACGCGTCGTAGAGCCGCCCTTCGACGGACAGCTCGCCGTCGCGAAGCAGCCGGAGCGTGTCGGGGAGATCGAGCACGGCCGGCTCGCTCACCCGTCCACCTCCCTGCTCGGCGCTCACACGTCCACGTCCCCACCCATCACCCAACAATCGTCCGGCTTCGCCGGTCCTTCAGTGTGGCCCGCGATGGCCGTTCTGCCGCGGGCAGACGTGTCCCTGCGGGTCGAGCGGGTTGCCGCACAGCGGGCACGGCGGGCGACCGGCGGCGACGACGCGCAGCGCA
>JAFAQI010000286.1 GCA_019246495.1 Frankiales bacterium
GGTGTCGAGCGCGAGGACGAGCACGGCAGACGAGCGTAGTTGTTCTAACGCCGCCACTTCGGCGGGCGCTTGTCGAGAAACGCGCGGATGCCTTCCTGCGCGTCGGGCAGCTGGCTCGTCGCGGCCATGACCTCGATCGCGTAGTCGTAGGCCTCGACGTCACCGAGCGAGAGCTGGCGATAGAGCGCCTGCTTGCCGATCGCCTTGCTCTCCGCGCTTCCGCGCGTCACCCGGTCGAGCAGCCGTCGTACGGCGTCATCGAGCTCGGCGTCCGGAACGACATCGTTCACCAGGCCCCACTCGGCAGCGGTCCGCGCATCGATGACGTCGCCGGACATCGCGAGCTCGAACGCCCGCTTGCGACCGATCGACCGGCCGATCGGGACCATCGGCGTGTGACAGAACCAGCCACCCTTGCCGCCAGGTGCGGCAAAGCCGGCGCTCTCGGCCGCGAGGGCGAGATCGGCGCTGGCGACGAGCTGGCAACCCGCGGCAGTCGCAAGTCCGTGCACCCGTGCGACAACGGGTTGCGGAACGGACTGCATCAGCGACATGAGCTCGGTGCACGTGCGCAACAGCGAACGAACCGCTGCATGGTCGGCGCCCGCGACGTCGGCGAAGTCGTGCCCGGCCGAGCACACCGGCCCCTCTCCGGCGAGGCCGACGCCGAGTGCGTCGGAGTCGCCGACCGAACGGAACGCGTCGATCAGGGCGGTGAGCATCGACTCCGAGAGCGCGTTGCGCCTGTCCGGGCGGTTCATGGTGATCGTCGCGTAGTCGCCCTTGCGAGTCACGAGCACCGGATCGTCTGGCATGGACCCACTGTGCGTCGGATCGGACGCCGCGGCAACAGCCGCCGCGGGAGCCGGATGCGATAGGAAGCAGCCGTGATGCCCGACGTGCCGAGTCCGGACGGCGTGCAGTGGCTCCGGCCGTCGCCGCGGATGTGGTCGGCGCGGCTCGCGCTGGTCAGTGTCGTGGCGGTGCCCGTGCTGGCGGCGCTGACCATCGGCCTTGCGCTGGGTGTCGACGCGCCAGCAGCCGCGGTCGCACTCGCCGTCGGTCTCGTCGTCACAGCCGTTGTGCTGTTCATGCTGCGCCGGCGTTACACCGCGTGGGGTTACGCCGAACGAGGCGACGACCTGCTCGTACGCCGGGGCGTGATGCTCCGCCGGTTGTCGGTCGTGCCCTATGGCCGGATGCAGTTCATCGACGTGACCGCTGGGCCCGTCGACCGGATCTTCGGACTCGCGACGGTGCAGCTGCACACCGCAGCCGCAGCGACCGACGCGCGCATCCCCGGGCTGCAGACCGACGAGGCGGAGCGGCTGCGGGACCGGCTCGCTGCACTCGGCGAGGCGCAGGCGGCCGGCTTGTGACGCAAGGCGCACCGTCGGTACTGCCGAGTGAGTGGGCGCGGCTGCACAAGCTGTCGCCACTGTTGCGCGGCGCGCGACAGGTGGTCGCGCTCGCATTCATCCTGGGCGGCCGGCAGCTGCAACCGGGGCAGGAGCAGTCGCCATACATCGACCTCGGCGTCCTCGCGCTCGTGTTCGTCGGCGGCGTCATCTCCTGGCTCGTCACCCGATGGCGGATCCATCACGGCGAGCTCCAGATCGAGACGGGCTGGATCCGCCGGCAGTCGTTGCGCGTGCCGCTCACCCGGCTTCAGGCCGTCGACGTCGTACGCCCGTTGCTCGCCCGCATGCTCGGCCTCGCCGAGGTCCGCATCGTCGTCGCTGGCCAAGGGTCGAGCCGCACGCGGCTGGCCTACCTGACCGAGGACCGCGCGGCGCAGGTGCGCGCACAGCTGCTCGCTCTCGCGCACGGCCTCGAAGGCGCAACCCCGGAGCCGCCCGAACAACCGATCCTCTATGTCCCCGGTCGCCGCATCATCGCCGCCAACCTGCTGACGATCTGGCCGTTTCTCTTCGTGACACTCGTCGTCGGCGCGTCCGTGCTTCTCGTCGTCAGCCCGGCCGCCGGAGGCGCCGGCATCGGCGGCGCGTTCGGTTACGCCGTCGCTGCGGCGCTGGTCCTCGCCCGACGAATCGGCGCGGAGTGGGACTACACGGTCGCGGAGGCTCCCGATGGTGTGCGGCTGCGCAGCGGACTGCTGCAGCACCGTGCGGAGACGATCCCGTTCGGTCGGGCGCAGGCGATCCGGTGGGTCGAGCCGCTGCTCTGGCGGCCGAAAGGCTGGGTGCGGCTCGAGATCGACGTCGCGCGCCGGCACGACCGCGACCGCGCCGAACACGAGACCGGCGTCAACACCCGCGCGCTGCTACCCGTCGGGTCGGCCGACGAGGCACGCTGGCTCGTCTCCCGGGTGATGCCCGGCGCGATGCTGCAACCACCCGCGCGAGACCTCGCGGGGCGTGAAGCGAACCGCGCCCCGCGACGAGCGGCGTTGCGCGCACCGTTGACGTGGCACAACCTGCGCTGCTGGTACGACGACACCTATGTCGTCTGCATGACCGGCCGGCTGCGACGCACGATTGTCGTCGTACCGCTGGCAAAGGTGCAGAGCCTGCGGTGGACGCAGGGTCCGGTGTCGCGTGCGCTGCGGCTCGCGTCAGTCCACGCCGACACCGCAGGGCGCAGGTTTCCCGGGTCCGCGGTGTTCCGGGACGTTACGGAGTCCGGTGCTTGGATGGCCGCGCTGCCGGACCTCGCGCACGCGGCACGGCAGCGCGCAGTCACTCGCTGAGCGCGTCTGCAATCTCGGCCCAGCGGTCGCCGGACCAGGACACGACGGCGTGCCGCGTCTCGTCATCCTCGTCGAGCCCGCGGGTCAAGGCGAGCTGCAAGCGCTCCTCGCTCAGGCTCTCGACGAGACCCGCTCCCCACTCCACGACCGTCACCGAGTCGGCGAGATCGGCGTCGAGGTCGAGGTCGTCGACCTCAACCGACGAGCCCAACCGGTAGGCATCGACGTGCACCAGCGGCAAGCGCCCGCCGCGATAGACGCGAGCGATGACGAACGTCGGCGACACGACCGGCCCGGGCGCGCCGAGGCCCGCGGCCAGGCCTTGCACGAGTGTCGTCTTGCCCGCGCCGAGATCTCCGGTGAGGACGACGAGGTCGCCGGCACGCACGTGCTGACCGAGCCGCTGGCCGAGCGCATTCGTGTCGGCGGCGGTTGGCAGCGTCAGCTCGGGCATGTGGTGGCTGCAGCGAGGGCGAGGTCGGCGCGCAGTGCGGCCAGTGGGCCACCCTTCGGACCGAAGCGAATGGCGGCCGACGGATGAAACGTCGGGACGAGCAACCGGTCCCGCCACTCGTGCACCCGGCCGCGCACGTCCGAGAGCCGTACGCCGTGACCCAGCGCCCAGGCGAGTGCAGTACCGCCGAGTGTCACGACGAGTGGGGTGTCGACGAGTGCGAGCTGCCGTTCGAGCCAGCCCTGGCAGCGCCGCGCCTCGGCGCGCGTGGGTTGGCGGTTGGCGGGCGGCCGGCACTTGAGCACGTTGGCGACGGCGACCGTGTCGCGGTCGACGCCGACGCCGGCAAGGACCTCGTCGAGCAGCTGCCCGGCCTTACCGATGAACGGCCGCCCGGCCGCGTCCTCATGCGCTCCCGGTGCTTCGCCGACGAGCACGAACCGCGGTCGCTCCGGGAAGTCGCCCACGACGACCGACGTGCGTTCGGCCGCGAGGTCGGGACAGGCGATGCACCCTCGCGCCTGCTCCCCGACAGCATCGAGGGAGAAGCAGACGGCGGCGCGCTCGGCAACCAGCTGCGCGGCCGGATCGGCCAGACGTCCCCGTGGCGGCACGTCAGGCCGACCGGGGACGGCTTCGTCCGCTCGCGACCCGACCGATGAGCCGTCGCAGCGCCTCGTTGACGGTGTTCGGTTGTTCGAGCATCACCATGTGACCGGCGCCGCGCACCATCACCAGCTCGGCGTCCGGCAACGCGTCGGCCATCTCCTGGCTGTTGTGTGGTGGGGTGAGTCGGTCGCGGTCGCCGCACACGATGATCGTCGGCAGGTCGCTCAACACACCGAGCGCGTCGAGCTTGTCGTGGCTGAGGAAGGTGTCGAAGAACTCGGTCATCACCTCGACCGGCGTGTTGGCAAGCATCCGCTCCATGAACGCGACCAGTGATGGCGGCGCGTTGTCGCCGTAGGACAGTTGCCGGGTGAGGAGGAACGCGACGTCGCTTCCGGCTTTGCGTCCGCGTTCGAGCAACGCGGCTCGGCGGTTGGCGGCGCGGATGACGCCCGGCGCGACTGGGCGGATCGCGCGGCCGACGACACCGGGGATGCCGAAGATGGTTTCGGCGAACGCGCCGGCCGCGGTGCCGACGAGCGCGACGCCGACGATGCGTTCGCCGAAGAGCTCCGGATGCTGATCGGCGAGGGCGAGGATCGTCATTCCGCCCATCGAGTGACCGACCAGGACGACGGGTCCGCGCGGGGCGACGGCGTCGAGGACGGCGTGCAGGTCCTTGCCGAGCTGGTCGATTGTCGAGTGTTTGCGCGGCGACCGGCCCGACGCGCCGTGGCTGCGCTGGTCATAGAAGACGAGCCGGCCGACGTCGGGGAGGTCGCGGCGCTGGAAGTGCCAGCAGTCGAGCGAGAGCGTGAAGCCGTGCACGAAGACGACCGTCAGCGGCGCTGACTCATCGCCGTCGACCTCGACGTGCAACCGCACGCCGTCGTCCGCGACGACGGTGATCGGCGCACTGTGCAGGCTGCCGAAGTGCTCGTCGGCGTAAGGGTCGGCAGCGCTGCGGGCGCGGCCGACGAGGCGGCGCTCGACCGCAACACCGGCGGCGACACCACCGGCGACAGCGGCGACCGCTGCAGCAACAAGCCCGGCGCGGCGGCGGTTCACTACGCGGCTCCGACATGTTCGCGCGGCACCCGCGCGCCAACGCGCGTCACGATCTCGTAGTTGATCGTGCCGACGGCCTGCGCCCAGTCATCCGCGGTCGGCTCCCCGGAGTCGCCGGGGCCGAAGAGCACCACCTCGTCACCCGCGGACACGTCGGTGTCGCCCACGTCGACGACGAACTGGTCCATGCAGACGGTGCCGCTGACGGTGAACCGGCGGCCGCCGATCTGCACCGGCCCGACATTTGTCGCGTGACGTGGCACTCCGTCGGCGTACCCCAACGGCACGAGCGCGAGTCTCGTCGATGTCGTTGTCGTGTAGCGGTGTCCGTACGACACGCCTTGCCCGGCCTCGACGTGCTTGACGAGTGCGACCTCGGCGCGCAACGTCATCGCCGGACGCAGCCCGAGGTCGGCGGAGGTGCCGAGCGCCGGGCCCGGCGACAGCCCATAGACCGCAACACCCGGCCGGACGAGGTCGAAGTGCGCCTCCGGCAACGCGAGCGTCGCTGCCGAGTTGGCGAGATGACGAAACTGCGGATGCAGGCCGGCGCGTCCTGCGACGTCGAGGGCTTCGCCGTACGCCGCGACCTGCCGGGCGACTGTCGGATGGCCGGGAGCATCGGCGTAGGCGAGGTGCGACCAGACGCCGACGACATCGACGAGCCCGTCCGCCTCGCACTTGGCTGCCTGCTCGACGAGCGCCGGCCAGTCGGGCACGGTCGCGCCGGCGCGACCGAGACCGGTGTCGGCCTTCAGATGGACGCGGGCCGCTCGTCCAGCGTCTGCCGCAGCCGTGGCAACGGCATCGAGGGTCCAGCCGGCGCTGACCGACACGTCGATGCCCGCGGCGGTGGCGGCGGCGACGTCGTCACCGGGGGCCAGCAGCCAGGCGAGGACCGGCGCGTCGATGCCGGCCGCCCGAAGCGCGAGCGCCTCCTCGACGAACGCGACGCCGAGCCACGACGCGCCACCGTCGAGAGCCGCTCGGGCGCAGGGCACCATGCCGTGGCCGTAGCCGTCCGCCTTGACGACTGCCATGACATTCGCGGAGCCGGCGTGGCGATGCAGAACCGCGACGTTGGCGCGCACGGCGTCGAGGTCGACGCGGGCTGCGAACCGGCTCATGCCGAGAGTCTGTCAGCCGCCGAGGATTCGCAGCGCCGCAGACAGGCCATCGACGATGTCCATGGCGACGATCGGCGCCGCTGGTTCGCCTGCGGCGACGAGTCCGGCCATGCCGTGCAGAAAGGCGCCGGCGGCGGCCGCATCGGGCGCGTCGAGGCCGCCGGCGAGCAGCGCACCGCAGATGCCGGACAGCACATCGCCGCTGCCCGCGGTCGCGAGGTAGGCGGTGTCGGCGGAGTTGACGCGGACCGCGCCGCTCGGGTCGGCGATGACACTCGTCGACCCCTTGAGCAACACCGTCGCGCGAAGGTCGGCAGCGGCGCGGCGGACATGGTCGAGCCGGCGTGCCTCCACGTCCGCTCGCTCGGCGCCGACGAGACGGGCGAACTCTCCGCCGTGCGGCGTCAGCACGGTTGGCGCCGTACGACGGCGAACCAGGTCCGGCTCGGCGGCGACGATGGTGATCGCGTCGGCGTCGATGACGACCGGAACGTCCGTCGCGAGCACTGCTCGGACGACCTCGCGGCCGAAGTCATCGGTTCCGAGCCCCGAGCCGACCACCCACGACTGCACGCGACCGGCGTCGACCACTCGGCCCCCGCCCGCCGGATCGACGACGGTGACAACCGCCTCCGGCCACTGCCGCCGGACGAGCTCGGCCGGGTGCGTGACACCGGCGAACCGCACCATCCCCGCACCGGTGGCGAGCGCACCGCCGACGGCGAGCACCGCGGCGCCGGTGTAGGTGTCGCTGCCGGCCGCGACACCGACGACGCCGCGCCGGTACTTGTCCGTCTCGCCGTGCGGCCGTGGCAGCAGGGCGGCAACGTCGTCGGCGTCGAGCAACGTCACCGACGGCGCCGGCAGGTCGAGGCCGATGTCGACGACCTCGACGACACCGGCGAACTCTGCGCCGGGCGCGACAACCAACCCGGGCTTCAGCGCGCCGAACGTGACAGTGACGTCCGCGCGGACCGCCTCCCCATCCACGGCTCCCGTCGAGGCGTCAACGCCGCTCGGGACGTCGACCGCGACGACCGTCGCCGGACTATCCGCGACGAGCCGGGCAAGGTCTGCCTGTGGCGGTCGCAGCGCG
>JAFAQI010000216.1 GCA_019246495.1 Frankiales bacterium
GCCTCGACACGGCCGATGCACTCTGTCGCGGCCTCGCTGCCGAAGCCGGTTTCGTCGTTGTCTCGGTCGGCTACCGCCTCGCGCCAGAGCACCGCTTCCCCGCGCCTGTCGACGACACCCTCGCCGCGCTCGCCTGGGTGGTCGCCTCCGCAACAAACCTCGGGGTCGACCCCACCGCGCTCGTCTTGGCCGGTGAGTCGGCCGGCGCCAACATCACCGCAGGCGCCTGCCTCGCCGCTCGCGACCGCGGCGGTCCGGCAATCGCCGCGCAGTGGCTCGACGTACCCGCCGTCGATCTGACCTTCCCGCCTACCCCGAGCTACCTCGAGTTCGGCACCGGCTTCGGTCTGGACGTCGACGGCGTCGAGCACATCGTCAACTGGTACCTGACCGGCGACGACCGCAAGCATCCCTACGCCTCACCCGCGGGCAGCGCCGACCTCTCCGGCCTGCCCCCGGCGGTCATCACCGTCGCCGGTTGCGACCCGATGCGCGACCAGGGGTCGCTGTACGCCGCACGACTGCGAGCAGCCGGCGCCGACGTCCGCGAGCACTGCGTCGACGGCGCGCTGCACGGTACGACGTGGCTGACCGGTCTGTTGCCGGCCGCCCGAGAGTGTCGGGCATTCGTCGTCGAGTCGTTGCGCGAGCTCATCGCGAGCCGCCGAATCGACGTCGCCGATGCGAAGCACGAGCTCGATGTCGAGAGGACCGCGTGATGCGCCGGCCGACTCTCGCGCTGCTCGCCGGTGCGGTCGCCGTGCTCACCGGCTGCGGCAGCACCGTGCAGCTCGGGCCGCAAGGCCAGCAACACACCGCCGGCCTCAGCGTGCCGACGACCGGCACCGGCGCCAACGGCGGGCTGACCGGCCCGGCGCCTGCGGGCACGGGCGGCAACGCTGCGCTGCCCGGCGTCGCCGGAACGGATACGACGTCTGGCGGCTCCGGTTTCACATCCGGCGGGAGCAGCGGAGTTGCGCCCGGCACTACGTCGAGCGGTGGCAGGACGAGCACCGGTGGCACGACGACCGGCGCCGGCCGCATCACCGGACCGGTCCAGATCGGGTTCCTCAACACCAAGACCGGCAACGCCTCGTCGTTCGGCGTCAACGTGGGTCAGACCTACCAGCCGTCGGACATCTTCAAGGCCCTCGTCAAGGCGCTAAACGCGCACGGCGGGCTTGCGGGCCGGCCCATCGTCCCGATCGTCGCGGACACCGACACGGCCTCGCCCGACTGGAATACCGACTACCAGGCGGCGTGCGCGAAGTTCACCCAGGACAACCACGCCTCGGCCGTCATCGGCTACAGCTTCGACTTCAACGAATCGTTCGAGTCGTGCCTGTCGAGGGCGGGCGTGCTGCACCTCGACGGTGGCTACTCCGTGGGCGACGTGGCGAGCTTCGCGCAGTACCCCTACCTCGTGTCGACGACAGCTCCGACGTCGGATCGGCGGTACCTCCTGCAGGTCTCGGCCGCCGTGAGCAGCGGGCTGCTGACGCCGAAGAACAAGCTCGGCCTGCTGCTCGACAACTGTCCGTTCGACCAGCGCGCCTATCGCCGCACGTTGTTTCCCTACATCAGGCAGCATCATCTGAACGTCGCGGCCACGGCGACAGGAGACTGCGTCTCCGGCGCCAACGGTGACGGAAACGCGGCTGCGCAGATCCAGGCAGCGGAGCTGAGCTTCCGGAGCAAGGGTGTCGACCGCGTGTTCCTCGAAGGTGTGCCGCTGGTCATCTTCGCGCAGGAAGCGCAGCAGCAGCATTGGTTCCCGAAGTACCTGGTCACCTCGGCGACTGGCGGCGGCGCGGTCGAGCCCAACATCCCGGCACAGCAGGCAGCCAACGTGCACGGCGCAGGGTGGATGCCCGAGGTTGACGTCGACCCGAGCAATCAACCACCGAAAACCGCGGCGCAGAAGCGCTGTCTGTCGCTGCTGCTGAGTGAAGGCATCAAGCCGTCGCAGTACAACGACTTCGTCAGCGCCTACACCACGTGCGACGGGCTGTTCCTCTATGCCGCGGCACTGTCGCTCACCCGCGGCGACTCCGCCGCCGCCGCGGCCGTCGGCGCCATCACGCGACTCGGCACGAGTTACTCGGCGGTCAGCACGTACGACGGGGCGACGTACTACAAGCCGACCCACCGCGACGCGCCGGCTGAGTATCGGCTCTGGAGCTGGGTCAATGGCTGCTCGTGCTTCCGCTACCACGGACAGCCGCTGAGGATGCCATGACGAGGAGCACGCGATGCCACTGAACCGGAAGGCCCGGCTGACCTTCGCTGCCATGAAAGCCCTCACAAAGGTCGGCGTGCTGCCGACCGCGGACCGCCTCGTGAAGCAGCCGGTCGCTAAACGCATCGCGATGGGGCCGGCCAAGGGCATGGTCGGCTCGCTGCCAACCGGCGTCGCGACGAGGGACGTCGACGTACAGACGGAAGACGGTCGGTCGGTGCGCGTCCGGAACTACACCCCGGACACCGCAACCGCCGGCGCCACGGGCGTCGCCTATCTGCACGGCGGTGGTTGGATCGTCGGAGGCATTGCCAGCTGCGACCACCTCTGCCAACGTATCGCTGCCGATGCATCTGCGGTCGTCCTGTCGATCGAATACTCACTCGCGCCGGAGCACCGCTTTCCCGTCGCGCTGCACGAGGGACTCGCCGTTCTCGACTGGATGCGGGAGCACGCGGACGATCTCGGCATCGACTCGGCGCGCCTCGTCGTCGGCGGCGACAGCGCAGGTGGCAACCTCGCCGCCGTGCTCGCGCTGATGAGCCGCGACCGGGGCACCCCGCTCGCAGGCCAGTTGCTCATCTATCCGTCGGTCGACCACACCTGGAGCACGCCGAGCAGCTGCAACTACAGCGGCCCCGGCCTGAGCGTCGACGAGGCGAGGGCCGTGTCGCGGTACTACATCGGCGAGGCCGACCCGGCCGACCCACTGATTTCACCGCTGGTCTCCGCCGACGTGACGGGCCTGCCGCCTGCACTGGTCGTCGCGGCCGCTTTCGATTGCCTCCACGACGAAGCAGTCGCTTACGCCGAGCGGCTGCTTGCCGCCGGCGTGCCCTGCCGGTTGCTCGACTACCCCGACTATGCGCACGGGTTCTTCTCGGTGCCGCGGTTCTATCCGGGGGTCGAAGCAGCCTGGGAGGAGCTCGCCACCTTCGTCCGGTCCCTTGAGACGGAGTCGGCACGGTGACGACCCCGGCTCTCGACAGGCCGGTCGTGCTGAGCCCGGGCCGGGCGCTGCGCGAGCTGATCAGCGGTACGCCGGACACCGACGCGGACGCACTCGGCATCCCGGTCGGCGACGCGCGGGTGGTCGTCGTACAGACCGAGACACCGCACCTGCTCGAGCGTCTCCAGCGCGCGATCCCGCTGCCCCGGCGTTGTGCGACCACGTCGACTGCGGACGAGTGGGTGCTGCTCCTCAGCGGCGTGCCCCACCGCAGCGGCGTCGACGCAGCCGAGCGCGAAGCCGCGCGGGTCCTGACCGAGCTGCGGCGCTGTCAGGTCGGGGGGTGGCACGGCGGGATCAGCGCGCCGGTGCGCGGCGCCGATGACCTGCCATCGGCCTACCGCGACGCGGCCGACTGCGCCGGACTCGCAGCCCGTGACGGCCAGCCCTTTCTCGCCGCCGACGAGGTCTGGGCCCGGCTCGCGTGCGCCCGGTTGCGGACCGTGACTCGCTCGGCGCTGCCGACCCGCTCCCCGATCGACGCGCTGCGCCAGCACGACGAGCGCAACGGGACGCCGTACGGAGAGACCCTGGGAGCCTGGCTCGGGCTTGGCTGTGACACGAACGCGACCGCCAACGTCCTCTGCGTGCACCCCAACACGCTTCGCTACCGCTTGCACCGAGCGGCGAGCCTGATCGGCCTCGACCTCGACGACTCGAACCAGCGGCTGGTCCTGCAGCTCGCTTTCGGAGACTAAGAGGGCGACCGCGAGGACCGGCCCGGCCGCGGACTGCCATGATCGACATCGTCAAACCCTGAACCCGACGCCTCGGCGAGCCGAGAAACTACTGAGGCCGCTACCCAGGCCCAGCCGATGCCCGGCCACCGCGCCGCCGCCTGTAACGAATCGGGCCCCTCTGACCATGACCAGCGTGAGCGAGGACACCGCTCTCTCCGCGCTCGTCGAGCGAGCCCGGGCCGGAGAGCGCGATGCCGTCGAGCAGCTGGTCGCCGCCATGCGGCCGCCCATCTACCGCTACGTCCTCTCTCGCCTGCTCGACCCGCATCTGGCCGACGACGTGACGCAGGAGGTGATGGTGACGATGGTCACCGCGCTCTCCCGGTACGTCGACCAGGGCCGCCCGTTCGGCGCGTGGGTGTTCGGCATCGCGGGCAACAAGGTCAGCGAGTCCCGGCGTAGCGCGTCGCGCCGTCGCGAGTCCGCGTCGGCGATCCTCCCCGACCAGCCGGCCGACCACGCGCTCGAGCCTGAGGCCGCGGTCGTCCGGCTCGAGGCGAGCGCCCGCGTTGCCGCGCTGCTCGAGACGCTGCCGCACCAGCAGGCCGAGGTGCTGCGACTGCGGATTGCGGCCGGCTTGTCGGCCGAAGAGACCGCCGCCGTGCTCGGCATGACGCCCGGCGCCGTACGGGTCGCGCAGCATCGTGCGCTCGCCCGGCTGCGCGCAACCGCGGAGGTGGCGTCATGACGGCGCAGCTCCCGGACGACGTCGCCGCCATCGCCGCGGACGACCTGCTTATCGCCACCCTCGCCGCGGGTGAATCCGCCACAGACCTCGAGCTCCTCGACAATGAGCTCGCCGCGCTGCTCGGCGAATGGCGTGCGGAGCTCGACGCCGCCGCCGGCCCTGCCGAGGTAAGCGGGGTCACCGGCGACGAGTCGCACCCGACGCTGCCGTTGCCGCTGCCGACCTCTCTCGCGTCCCGGCGGGACCGCTGGCGCCGGCACGTCGCCGGTGGCGCGGCCGTCGTCGTCACCCTCGCCGCGTCGACCGGCGTCGCGGCTGCAGCCGCTGGGTCGCACGGCCCGTTGGCGCCGCTGCACCGGCTGCTGTTCGGTACGTCGCAGAGCGACGAGCGGCTCGCCGAGGCGACACATCTGCTCGACCGCGTCGCCGCCGGCATCGCCTCGGCCCGGGCGGCCGGCGGCATCAGCGACGGCGAGCGTGCGGCTCTCGGCCGCAACCTGGACCACGCGGCCGCCCTGGTCCTCGTCGACTCCTCGGCCGCGTCGAAGCTCGGTGGACGGCTCGCCGGTCTGCGGTCCGCATTGGCTGCGCTTCCGGCGCTGTCCGGCGTACCGGGTTCGGGCAACCCCGCCGGCGCGGGCGGGCCCAGCGGCAGCACGGGCGACCAAAGCGGCGGGCACAGCGGCACCGGGGGCTCCGGGGACAACGGCGGATCCGGTCAGGGCAGCTCCGGTGGCGAGTCGCATTCAGGCTCGGGCTCCGGGGACGGATCGCATTCCGGGGACGGCTCGGGCGACGGCGGTTCCGGCAGCGGCGACCACTCCGGCTCCGGCGGCTCGCATGACGGCGGCGGCTCGGGCGACAGCGGATCCGGCGGCTCGCACGACGGCGGCGGCGACTCCGGTGGGTCAGGTGGCGGCACGGACACCGGCTCCGGCGGCGGCGACTCCGGTGGATCGGGCTCGGGCGACTCCGGCGGCGGCAGCGACTCCGGTGGATCGGGCTCTGGCGACTCCGGCGGCGGCAGCGACTCCGGCGGGTCAGGCACTGGTGACTCTGGCTCTAGCGACTCTGGCGGCGGCAGCTCGCACGACGGTGGCTCGGGCGGCGCGGACGACGCTTCGGCGCAGGGCAACGGCGGCATCTCGGGCGGCGGCGACTGAGTCCGGTTTCGCCCGCATCCTCCCTAGATGCATCGCGGCGCAATAGATAGCGTGCGGCCGGACCCCCGGAGGATGTGTGAGCCAGCCCTCGCCTGCCCCGATCGACGATCCGGCCCTGGAGTCGCTGCGCGACCTCGAGGCCGCGCTGGAACAGACAGTCGCCGAGCTGATCGACGCGCGTACCCGTGCGCTCGACATCATCGACGCCCGTGAGGACGGGCGGGGTTGGCGCGAGATCGTCGAGAGCGAGCGTCGGCCGCTGCTGGTCGAGACCTTGAGTACGGCGCTCGACCGGCTGTCGGCGGTCGGCGGTCGGTTCCGCCGGTGCGAGGCCGAGGCGTTGCACGACGAAGGCTTGTCGATGGAGCGCATCGCAACCCTCTTCGGCGTCACCCGGCAGCGGGTCAGCGCGCTGCTCAAGTCCCCCCGGAACTAGACGCTCACTGTCTGACTCAGACGCTGAGTGTCTGAGTCAGACGCTCAGCGTCTAGTCCCCGACCGGGGTATCAGGGCAGGACGGCCCGGACTTCGCCCACCGGCTCGCCGTGTCCGAGCACCGGCGTCGTTTCCAGCGCCGCGAAACCCGGGGCGTCGTGCCCGAGCTTCCGGAGTACGGCGATCATCACCGGCGAGCGGGCCCGGCCGGCTCCATCGACGACCTTCAGCGCGACCGCGTCACCGGCGGCCGTCGCGGCGGCGTAGACGCCCTCCGCCCCGTCCTTTGCGACCAGGCCCGGCAGCGCCCGCATCAGCGCCGTGACGTCCCGGCCGGTGCCGCCGACAAGTTCGGGATAGGTCGTCATCGCGGTCGCGATGCGGCGCAGGGCGGCTTGCTTGTCGGCGGTTGTCTCGGGCTCGCGGCCGGTCGTCGGCGCGGCGGTTGCCTTGTCATTGCCGGCGATTGCGATCGACGCGAACGCGCTCGCCAATCCGGCGAGCGACATTGCGAACAGCGGCGCGCCACACCCGTCAACCGCGACAGCGGCGACCCGCTCGCCGGTCAACTCCTCGACCGTTGCGCGGATCGCCTGCTGCACCGGATGTTCGGGGTCGCGATAGCCGACCGTCGGCCAGCCGTTGGCCACACATGTCGCCAACATCGCGGCGTGTTTGCCGGAGCAGTTCTGGTGCAGCGGGTCGGGCCCGCCGCCAGCGCGGATCCATGCTCGGGCGGCGGCGACGTCGAGCGGGAGGTCAGCTGTGTTGTCCAGGTCGTCCGGCGACAGGCCAGCGTCCGCGAGGATTCGGCGTACAACCTCGATGTGCCGGTCCTCGCCCGAGTGACTCGCGCACGCGAGAGCGACCTGCTCGTCGTCAGCAGGTGCCCAGCCGGCGCGCAGCATTCCCAGCGTTTGCAAGGGTTTCGCTGAGCTGCGGACGAACATCGGCGTCGTGTGATCACCGGCGGCGAACGTTATCCGGCCGCTGTGACCGTCGATCGCGACGACGTCGACGCGATGTCGGCTTTCGACGTACCCGTTGCGCACGACCTCGGCGACGACCGGTTCGGTCGACGCGGCCGGTTGGGTCAACTGGCGGTGTCGCTCGGCAAGAGGTCGGAGACATCGGCGTCGCCGTCGCGATAGCGACGGGTGATCTCCGCCGTGCACGCATCCATCACTCGCTGCACCGCACGCCGCTTCTCGGAGACCTCCTGCTCCTCGCCTTCGAGTGTCTCGAGCGCGCGGCGCAACGACGCCTCGTCGTGACTGGAGGGGTCGGACAGGTCGACGTCCGCGACAAGCGCCTCGACATGCCGGCGGTGCGAGTCCGCGCGCGACGGCTCGACGGTTACATGCCGGCCGAGGCCGTGCGCTCCGCCAGCGCCGCCCTCGTCGGCGAGGATGTGCGGCAGCTGGTCGACGAGCGAGCCGGTGCCGTCGCCACTACGACGAGCGAGCTCCGCGCGCAGGATGTCGAGTCGGCCCTGGAGCAGCCGGCGCAGGTAGGACAGGTCGGTCTCCTCCTGCTCGGCGTCCTTGCGCATCGCGCGGACTTGGTCCATCGGCGCCTTGGTGATGTCGTCGAGGAAGTCACCGGCGAGGACGCGGTCGATCCGGCGGTTGCCTTGCGCGCCTTGCGTCATGCCTGTGCCCCCGTCTGCGTCGGGATGGAACGGTCCTGGCTCAGGCCCAGCATGTCGCGTGCGTCCTCGACGGACAACGGCGGGCGCTGCGCGAGCCGCGCGAGGTCCGCCGCGCGCTCGACGAGTTCGGCGTTGTCACGCACCGGCCGGCCCGGCGCGAACGTAATCGTGTCCTCCATGCCGACCCGCAGATGACCGCCCGCCGCCAGCGCGGCGAGCATGACCGGGATCGTCGTCCGACCCACACCTGTTGCGGACCACGTCGCCTCTGCGGGAAGCGCGTTGACGCACGACATCAGCGCGTGTGCAGTGCCCGGCATGCCTCCCGGCACGCCCATGACGAGGTCGCAGTGGACGTGCCCGCCGTACGGCGCACCGTGCTTGTCGAGCAGCCGCTGCATCGTCGTCACGTGGCCGAGGTCGAAGAGCTCGAACTCCGGGACGATCCGCCGCTCGCGCATCTCGAGGTAGAGCCGCTCGATGAACTCCCAGCGGTTGAGGAACACGTCGGTGCCGAAGTTGACCGTGCCGCAGGTGAGGCTGGCGCCGTCCGGCTGGCACTCGAGGACACCGAGCCGGGACTCCTCGGAGTCGGTGACGGCGCCGCCCGAGGAGATCTGGACGATGAGGTCGGTCGTCTCGCGGATCGCGTCGACGACCTCGCGGGCCCGCGCGACGTCGAGCGTCGGCTTGGCGTCGGAGTCGCGCAGGTGGACGTGGATCACGGCGGCGCCGGCGGCCTCGCAGCCCTTCGCCGTACTGACCATCTCGTCGACGGTCACCGGCAGCGCCGGGACGTCCGATTTGGCCGATTCCGCCCCAGTGGGCGCGACGGTGATGAGCGTGCCGCTGGCCATGTCGGCCATGGTGTCACGACACCGCCCGATCGGGTGTCCGGATTGACCCGTCCGGCTCAACATGTGCGTGCCTTCTGCCGATGGAGACAGAGCATTCGCACGGCGGCGGCGCGGAGGGAGGTCCCAGCATGCTCAAGGGCGACCTCACGACCACGCCGCTCGCCCCCTTGCTCGTCCAACTGGCCGACGATGTGTCGACCGGGTGCCTGCACATCTCGGACGCTGCGGGCGACGAAGCGCTCATCTACTTCAAGGGCGGTCTGGTCTACGCCGTCTCCGTGCCGGGCCGCCGCCCGCAGCTCGGAGCGAAGCTCGTCTCGTCCGGCGCGCTCGCGCCCGAGGCGCTGGCCGACGCGCTCGAGGTTCAGCGCACAGAGCTGCAAGGTTGGCGTCTGGGTGAGCTGCTCGTGCACCTCGGCTATGTCGACCAGCCCGTCGTCGAGGCGTTCGTCAAGGAGCAGGTGCACGACGCGATCTGGGACCTGATCCGTTGGAACGACGGCCGCTGGCGGTTCCGCAAGAACGAGAAGACCCGCGAGGACGTTGCGCCGCCGATGCCGGTGACGGACCTGTTGACCAACCTGCGCGACCGCGGCGCCGAGTGGGAGACGATCTCCGAGATCGTGACCGGCCCGACGGCGGTGCCGATGCTGTCGGCCCGTGGCGGTGGTGCCGCGGAGACGACACTCGAGCCGGACGCCTGGTCGATGCTGTGCAAGATCGACGGCGAGCGCTCAGTGGCCGAGCTCGCGCGTGACTGCGGCTACACCTTGTTCGAGGCGAGCCAGGTGCTCGTGAGTCTGGTCGCGGCCGGTCTCGTCGACATCGTCGAGGACATCGAGGTGGGCTCCGGCGTACCCGGTCTTCCAGACGCCCTCTCCGCTTGGGATGCCGAGTCGTCCGGCACGGACGCTGCTGACGGCACGGGGTCGGACGAGGAGGGGCAGGAGCGGTACGGCGCCAACTCCGTTGCGTCCGCGCTCGCGGCGGTCGCGGCCGGCTTGTCCGATGAGCAGCCTTTTGCGGAGCCGGAGCCCGAGCCGGAGGACAGCTTCGCGGCGCTCGCCCGGATCGTCACCGAGGTGGCGAACGGCGGCGGGGCGGAACATGCGCCGGAGCTGGTGTCGGCGCAGGCGGCCGAGCCGGTCGTCGAGGCCGCGGCGCCGATCAACCTGCGGCCGGGTCAGGACCACACGTTCGCGGCGTCGATCGCGCGCGTCTCGTCCGCGCTGGCCGAGGTGCTGGGGCCGACGCCGGACGCCGACCCGTTCGAGGTGCCGAACGAGCTGCGTATCCGGCGGCCCCGCAAGGCGCCGAAGACCGAGGCCGCTCCCAACGACGAGCAGCGGCGTCAGCGGCGTGCCGCCGCGGCAGCTGAACTTGCTGCCGCACATGCGCTGGCCGAGGAGTTGCGGGCCGCGCAGGCTGACGGATCGACGGACGAGCCGGCGCCTATCGACGTGCCAATGGTTGCCGATGTCGTGGACCTCGCGGTCGTACGACGCGAAGCGAAGGCCGCCGCCAAGATCGAAGCCGAGCGCCTCGCCGCGGAAGAGGAAGCAGCACGCCTCGCCGCAGAAGAATCCGCCCGCGTCGCCGCAGAAGAAGCCGAGCGCGCCGAAGCCGAACGCCTCGCCGCCGAAGAAGCAGCACGCCTCGCCGCGGAAGAAGAGGCCGCACGTCTAGCGGCCGAGGAGGCCGAACGCGCCGAAGCGGAGCGCCTGGCCGCCGAAGAGGCCGCCCGCCTGGCCGCCGAAGAGGCCGCCCGCCTCGCCGCGGAAGAAGCAGCACGCCTCGCGGCCGAAGAGGCCGAACGCGCCGAAGCCGAGCGGCTCGCGGCGGAGGAAGCAGCCCGCGT
>JAFAQI010000477.1 GCA_019246495.1 Frankiales bacterium
GAGGCCCGGCTGAATCTCGCCCAGGCGGTCATCTACCTCGCGCTCGCACCCAAGAGCAACGCCGTCATCCGCGCGATCGAAGCGGCGACCGCGGACGTCCGGGCAGGGCTGGCCGGCGCCGTACCGGCCCATCTCCGCGACGCGCACTACCCAGGGGCAAAACGGCTCCAGCACGGCAAGGGCTATCGATATCCTCACGACTTCCCGGACGGCGTGGTCGAGCAGCAGTACGCGCCGGACGAGATCGTCGGGCGCGACTACTACCAGCCCGCCGGGCACGGCACGGAACGGGCCGTCCTGGAGCGACTCGCCCGGCTGCGGGCGACGACCCGGGGCGGCACGCCCTCGGGGTCGCTAGGGTCGGCCACCGAGACGACCGACGAGTGAGGAGCGAGACGTGACGACCCTGGCGGGAGGCGGGCTGTCCGGCGGCGAGGTCGCGGGGCTCATCGTCGCGGTCTTCTGGGCCGTCCTTGTCTGTTTCATTGCTTATGTCCTGGTCAAGCTCGGCAAGGTCGTCGGCGACACCGGCAAGCTCGTCAACGGCGTGACCGACCAGACCGTCCCGTTGCTCGGTGAGGTCACGACCTCGGTGGTGCACGTCAACGCCGAGCTGGAGCGGGTCGACGCCATCACCGCCAACGTCCAGACCATCTCCGGCAACGTCTCTGCGCTCACCGGGCTCTTCGCGGCGACGCTCGGCTCGCCGGTCATCAAGGTCGCGGCGTTCTCCTACGGCGTGCGCCGGGCGATGAACGAGCGCCGCGAGCAGGACTTCAAGAAGCGGATGAAGGCCGACGCAAAGGCGCAGAAGGCCGCTCGTCGCGCAGCGCGGGGGACGTCGGGGTGAGGCGGCTGTTCTACGTCGCGCTCGGTGCGACCGCCGGCGTGCTTCTGGTACGCCGGGTGACCGAAGCGGCGAACAAGTGGACCCCGGAAGGCATCGCCCGCCAGGCGGGTGGCGTAGGCGACCGGGTCAGTGTGTGGTGGGCCGAGGTGCAGCATCACGCCGCCGAGCGGGAGGCGGAGCTGCGCGACGCGTTGGGACTCAACGCGGCCGACGCGGAACCCGACCGGTGAGGACGCTGCCGTGAGGTCCGCCGAGATTCGCGAGCGGTTCCTGCGGTTCTTCGAGAGCCGCGGGCACACCGTCGTGCCCTCCGCATCACTCATCGCCGACGACCCCACGCTGCTGCTCGTCAATGCGGGCATGGTGCCGTTCAAGCCCTACTTCCTCGGCGACGCGCCTGCGCCCTATCCGCGTGCGACGAGCGTGCAGAAGGTCGTGCGGACGCCGGACATCGACATTGTCGGCACGACGACCCGGCACAACACGTTCTTCCAGATGGCCGGCAACTTCTCCTTCGGCGACTACTTCAAGGAAGGCGCGATCCCGCTCGCGTGGGAGCTGCTCACCTCGAGCGTCGAGGCGGGGGGCTTCGGTTTCGACGCCGACCGGTTGTGGGCGACGGTCTACGAGGACGACGACGAGGCGTTCGACATCTGGGCCGGCGTCGTCGGCCTTCCCGTCGACCGAATCCAGCGCCGCGGCAAGCTCGACAACTACTGGCACATGGGCGTTCCCGGTCCCGGCGGGCCGTGCAGCGAGATCTACTTCGACCGGGGTCCCGAGCACGGGCAAGAGGGCGGCCCCATCGCCGACGAAGAGCGTTATCTCGAGGTCTGGAACCTCGTGTTCATGCAGTCCGAGCTGTCCGCCGTGCGGGCGAAGGATGACTTCGACATCCGCGGCGACCTTCCGGCGAAGAACATCGACACCGGCATGGGCCTCGAGCGCATGGCCGTCGTACTGCAAGGTGTCGAGAACGTCTATGAGACCGACCTGCTGCGGCCGCTGCTCGACCTGGCGGGTGAGATCAGCGGGGTCCGTTACGGCGCAGACGAGCGCACGGATGTCCGCCTGCGGGTCGTCGGTGACCACACGCGTACGACGACGATGCTCATCGCGGATGGCGTCGTGCCGGGCAACGAGGGACGCGGCTATGTGCTCCGGCGGATGCTGCGGCGAGTAGTCCGCAACCTGCGGCTCCTCGGCGCAGACCGGCCGGCGCTGACCGAGCTCGTCGCGAAGACATGCGAGGTCATGGGTCCGTCCTACTCCGAGCTGCTGACCGACCAGGTTCGCATCGAAGCCGTCGCGGCGCAGGAGGAGGAGTCGTTTCTGTCGACGCTGCGCACCGGCGAGTCGTTGTTCGCGAAAGCGGCGGCGGAAGCCACGTCGACCGACGCCACGAGCAGCACAGCGACCGGACTCATCAGCGGCGAGCAGGCGTTCACCCTGCACGACACCTACGGCTTCCCGATCGACCTGACTCTCGAGATGGCGCGCGAGCAGGGGCTGTCGGTCGACGAGGACGGCTTCCGGCGGCTCATGGACGAGCAGCGCCGCCGGGCCAAGCGCGACGCGGAAGAGCGCAAGACCGGCCACGTCGACGTCTCGGTCTATCGCTCGCTGCTCGACAGCAGCGGCCCGTCCACGTTCACCGGCTACGTCGAGATCGAGGCCGATTCGACCGTGCGCGGGCTGCTTGTCGCGGGCATTCCCGTCGACGTCGCAGTCGAGGGCGCCGAGGTCGAGATCGCGCTTGACCGCACCCCGTTCTACGCCGAGGGCGGCGGGCAACTCGCCGACCACGGCACGCTGACGCTGGTCAACGGCGCCGTGGTGCAGGTCGAGGACGTGCAGCGGCCGACCGGCATCGCCGATCTCATCGTGCACCGCGGTCGCGTTGTCTCCGGTGAGGTCGTGACCGGCACGGCCGTGATCGCCGCAGTCGACATCGATCGGCGCAAGGCGGTGAGCCGCGCCCACACGGCGACCCACCTCGTGCATCAGGCGATCCGGCGGGCACTCGGTGAGCAGGCGGCGCAGGCGGGGTCGCTCAACGATGCCGGGCGCTTCCGGTTCGACTTCTCGTCACCGACGGCGGTGACGGCTGGTGTTCTCGGCGATGTCGAGCAGGAGGTCAACAGCATCCTGCTCGACGACCTGCCGGTGCGCGCGTTCGTGACGACACAGGACGAGGCGCGACGCATCGGTGCGATCGCGCTGTTCAACGAGAAGTACGGCGAAGCGGTCCGCGTCGTCGAGGTCGGCGAATACGCCCGCGAGCTGTGCGGCGGCACGCACGCCGCTCGGTCCGCGCAGCTCGGCATGGTGAAGCTGCTCGGCGAGTCATCGATCGCCAGCGGTGTACGGCGGATCGAAGGTCTGGTCGGCGCGGACGCGTTCGGTTTCCTCGCGCGCGAGCATGTTCTCGTCGCGCAGCTCACGGATGCGCTCAAGGCACGGCCCGAGGAGCTCGTCGAGCGCGTGCACGGTGTCGTCGCGCGGCTGCGCGAGCTGGAGAAGGAAGTCGAGAAGCTGCGCGCCGCCGGTGTGCTCGAGCAGGCCGGCGAGCTGGCGAGTGCAGCGACCGACGAGTTCGGGGTCGCGGTCGTGACCCATCACGCGCCGGACGGCGCGTCGGCCGACGACCTGCGCAAGCTCGTCCTGGACGTCCGCGGCCGTCTCGGCAACGACCGGCCTGCGGTGGTCGCGGTCGCGGCGGTCAACGACAACCGTCCCGTCGTCGTCGTCGCGGTCAACGACATGGGCCGGCAGTGGGGGCTCGCGGCCGGCGACCTCGTCCGCACCGCGGCAACGACGCTCGGCGGTGGTGGCGGCGGTCGCGACGACGTGGCGCAGGGCGGCGGAAGCCGGCCCGAGGCGGTTGACGACGCCCTCGCGGCGCTGCGGCATCGCATCGGCGAGCGGGTCACCGGCGGCGGCTGATCGTGATGCGGCCGGGGGTGCGGGTCGCCGTCGACGTCGGTACGGCTCGCGTCGGGGTGGCGGCCAGCGATGTGACGGCCACCCTCGCTTCGCCCGTGACGGTGCTGCGACGGCAGCGACGATTGCTGACCGACCTGGACGAGATCGCCACGATCGTGCGGGACCGCGAGGCGGTCGAGGTCGTCGTCGGCTGGCCGCGGTCGCTCAAGGACACCGAAGGTCCCGCGGCCGAGTCGGCACGCACCTATGCGCAGGCACTTGCGGCGCGCGTCGAGCCAGTACCGGTGCGGCTGGTGGACGAGCGGCTGACCACCGTCGTGGCGCAACGGGCGCTGCACGCCGCCGGCCGCACGGTGCGGTCGAGCCGCGGGCAGATCGACGCAGCCGCAGCCGTTGTCATCCTGCAATCGGCTCTCGACTCCGAACGCAACGCCGGCACGCCGCCAGGCGAGGTGGTGACGCCGTGACCGACCCGCTGAACCTCGGTCTCGACCCGGCTGGTCACCGCGCGCCTGCTCCGTCGTACCGCCGCCGCCGAATCGCCGTGGGGTTGCTGGCCGCTGCTGCCACGGCGATCGTCGTGGCCATCGTCATCACGTTCTTCAGCACGGTGCGAGGCTGGTTCGGCCCGCCCGCCGACTATTCGGGTCCGGGCAGCGGCAGCGTCGTCGTAGCGGTGCATCAGGGCGACAGCCTGACCGCGATCGGGCAAACACTCGTGCACGACGGAGTGGTGCGGAGCGTCGGTGCCTTCACCGACGCCGCGAACGGTACGACGGCGATCGGGCCCGGGCTCTATCGGCTGCGTCACCAGATGAAGGCGTCGCTCGCGGTCTCGCTGCTGCTCGACCCCAAGTCGCTCGTCCAGAGCCGGGTCACGATCCCGGAGGGTCGCCGCTTGCGCGACATCCTTTCGACGATCGCGCAGAACACGCAGATCTCGCTGTCGTCGTTGCAGGCGGCCGCCAAGCAACCGCAGGCTCTCGGTGTGCCGAGCTGGGGGAGCGGTCATCCGCTCGAAGGCTTCTTGTTCCCGGCCACCTACAACATCGCGCCGGGCACGACAGCGACGCAGGCCCTCCGTGCGATGGTCGCGAGGTTCAACGAAGCGGCAGCTCAGGATGGGCTCGTCTCGGGCGCGCGACAGCTGGGCTACTCGCCGTACCAGGTCTTGACGATCGCGTCGATCATCGAACGCGAGGGAAGGCTGACGACTGACTTCGCGAAGATCGCCGAGGTGTTCTACAACCGGCTGCAAAAGCAGATGCCGCTCGGGTCGGACGCGACGCTTTTCTACGTGCTGCCGCCGAACCACGGTCCGCTGACGCAGTCCGACCTGTCGCTGAACTCGCCCTACAACACGCGGACGCACCAAGGTCTGCCGCCCACGCCGATCGCGTCTCCGGGCGACGCAGCGATCACCGCGGCGCTGCATCCGGCGCACGGGCCATACCTCTACTTCGTCACCATCGACAAGGCCGGGCACGCTGCCTTCGCCACCACGCTGCAGAAGTTCAACGAACTCGTCGCGCAGAGTCGCAACAACGGCGTGCAGTGAGGACGCGGCGTCGATGAGCGGCGGCAGGCGCGGTGCTGCCGTGCTCGGTTCGCCGATCGCGCACTCGCTTTCGCCTGTCCTGCATCTCGCCGCCTACGCCGCACTCGGGCTGGACGACTGGACCTACCGCGCGATCGAGTGCACCGAGGCCGACCTCGCCGCGACGCTTCAGCAGCTCGATGCGGAAGGCCTCGCCGGCGTATCGCTCACGATGCCACTCAAGCGCGCGGTTTTGCCGCTGCTTGCGCGGTCCGACCGTCTCGTCGACGAGGTCGGCGCTGCCAACACGACGCTCTTCGGCGGCGTCGCAGGCGAATGGTGGGGCGGCAACACCGATGTGCCCGGGATGGTGTCGGCGTTGCGCCGCGCCGGACTCAGCAGTGTGAGCGATGCGTGCGTGCTCGGCGGCGGCGCGACGGCGATGTCGGCGCTCGCGGCTCTGCGGGACCTCGGTGCCTTGGCGCCGCATGTCGTCGTACGCCGTCCGCAGGCTGTCGATGACCTGCTCGCGGCGGCGCAGCGGCTCGGCGTCCAGCCCGTGGTGCTGCCGTTCGGCGATGCCGCTCGCGAGGTCCGCGCCGCCGAGATCGTGGTGGCGACCACTCCCGCCGGCGCAACCGACGCTCTGGCCGAGGAGTTGTCGGGTGACCTCACCGGCTGGCTGTTCGACGTCGTCTATTCGCCGTGGCCGACCCGGTTGGCCGCCGCCTGGGCAGAGTCAGGCGGCGTCGTCGTCGGTGGTCTCGACCTGCTGGTCGAGCAGGCCGCCGAGCAGGTTCGGCTGATGACCGGCCACGAGCCGCCGGTGGCGGAGATGCGCGCGGCAGGCCACGCCGCGCTCACCGACCGCTGACGAGGTGGCTGTGGGCCGTGTCGACGGTCAGCGCGAAGGTCTGGGTGTGCGGCACCGTGCCCCCGGTTGCGGGGAATGGGCCGAATGTCCGCCCGTCGGCCGTGACGGTGTAGGTCGCCGCCCACTGCGTGGTCAGGGAGCCGCGAATGTCGCCGGCGTCCGCATAGATGTGCGTTACGTGGCCCTGCGGATAGGGCGCTCCGGCATCGTCGGTCACGAGGTCCGGCGAGCCGTCACCCCAGGACCAGTCGTAGTGCGCCGGCCGGATCGTGATTCGTTCCCTCACCAGACCTGACCCCAGCGCGCGCGGCCGGAGGCGGGACGGCGGGCGAACCATGAAGTACGCCGGCAGCCCGGCCAGCGCACCGCGCGGCGGCTGCGTCGTGAGGACCAGGTCCGGAGGCACGACGTCCTTCAAGTAGTTCTGCACATCCGTCGCGGCGCGGTCGGTGATGTCAACGACGTCCTTTACGCCGCCGAGGCAGATGAGGTCGACGAGCTGGTTGTTCACGGTCGACGTCGTCAGGTAGACGCGGTAGGGCTCCTGCCCCTGCGGGCACGTCGTGCCCTGCGTCGTGCCGACGCACGGTTGCTGGTTGTTGGGGTCGTTGGGGGAGTTGAGCGGGCAGGCGAGGATCACCGTCCACACACAGTCGCCGCAGCCGGCCTGGCTGCTCACGTGCATGGCTGCGTCCAGCAGGCCTGGATGCCCCGGAACCATGATCAGCCCATGAAAGTCGCCTCTCGGGCCGTCTCCAGTGACTCCGCACTGACTGGTCAGAAGCGATCCACAGCTGTCGGCGCTAGCGGTTGAGGTGGCGAGCACGGCAACGGTGGCGAGCGCGATCCACGCGAGGATGACCGAGGTTCGGCGTCGGTTCATACGGCCCCGATCGAGGCAATTAGCCAATGATCAGACACGAGCCGAAGGCTGAAAAGCCGCTTCACGCCGCGTCGCGGTCGACTCGTCGTCACGCGACGACCATGGGAGTCAACGAGGCCCCCGACAGATGCGTTGTAGCTCACGAGCACTTGGACTGCACGCTGGTCTTGAAACGCAGGCGTCAACGTCACGCTCGAGGCGTGATCCACGTAGTGCTCTCCGCGCCGAGCAGCATCTCGAATCGCCGCGACCTGCTCACGGCAACGACAGTCGGGCGTCATAAGCCGACCGATCGCTGCCGCGTTCATTCGTACGCGAAGCCTGTTCACTAACGAGAAGTACTGGCGGACGACGGCTTCGGCGGCGGCGAGCTCCGCTTGTCGGCTGGTCGCCGTCGCGGATGCGCTCGGCGTCGGCGATCCGGAGACCGGCGGAAGGGTCTGCGGCGTACTGCCGGAACCGCTGCAGGCGGGGCAGGCAGCGAGCAGCGCCGCGAGCCCCAGCGCCCCCACCATCCGCCGCAGTCCGACGAACACGGGCAAAAGGTTAATTCCGCGGCCGCTCGCCGTCACCCGACCCTCCACAGCCCGCCGGAACCGGACGAACCGGTCGGTTCAAGCCTTCCGGCGCCGTGGCCGATGGGGAAGAGGAAGCCGCCACCAGGCCCGCTGCCCGCGGGCGCCAGATTGAGGTGCCGAATGTCTGACTCCGCCAGCCGCGCCAGCCGGCTCGACCGCACCCTCGCCGACCTGCTCGCGCAGGCGCCCGAGGTCGAAGCGGCCGCGGTCGTCTCGTTCGACGGTCTTCCGATGGCGAGCGCTCTGCCGGCGACCATGGACGAGGACCGGGTCGCGGCCATGAGCGCCGCGCTGCTCAGCCTCGGCGAGCGCGCGGCCGAAGGTCTCGGCCGTGGCGCGCTCAGCCAGGTCTACATCGAGGGGGAGAGCGGCACTGTCTTCCTGGTGTCCGCCGACGACGAGGCCGTGCTGGTCGCGGTCGCGTCGAAGGGCGCCAAGGTCGGCATGATGCTCTACGAGGTACGCCGCGCAGCCGCCGCCGTCGCCGAGGTGCTGCGCAGCGAGGTCGACGAGCCGGCTCCGGCCGCTCCGGTCGCCAGCGAGCCGGTGTGGGCCGAGCCCGTGCCGGTGCAGAGCTACGCCGACCCGGTCGCCGCAGAGGTCAGCAACGTGGTGAGCAGCTACGCGCCCGCTTCCACGGAGTCGACCTGGCCCAGCTACCAGCCCAACGGATCGACGGGCGCCGTCGACCCTGCGCCCTGGTCCTGACCCGTACAACCGCCCTGACCCGCCCCTCGAAGCCCAGCTGAGGAAGCCGTGAGACTCGAAGGCTCGATCGACGCCTTCAGCCTGCCGGACATCTTCTCGTTGCTCAGCATGACGAAGAAGACCGGCGGGTTGCATCTGCGCCGCGAAAGCGCGCATGGCGTCGTCTGGTTCACCACCGGTGCGCTCACCGGTGGGTCTTCCGACGTGTCCCGGCAGTCGCTGGCCCGTCGCCTTGTCGGCGGCGGCCTCGTCGAGGACGAGGCGCTCGAGCAGGCGATCGCGCACGCTCGCGAGGAGTCGGTCGGCGTCGGTCGCGCCCTTCAGCTCGCTGGGGCGGTCGAGGAGGGCGTGCTGCACGAGGTCGCCTCCGAACATGTCGTCGACGTGGTCTTCGACCTGCTGCGCTGGCCCGACGGCGACTTCGCGTTCGTGGTCGACGAGGCCAACCCGGACGACGTCGGTGTCTCGCGCCAGGTCGACGACGTCGTCACCGAGGCGCGCCGTCGCCTCGAGGCCTGGACCGACGTCTCGTCGACCGTTCCGTCGCCGCAGACCGTCCTTGCGCTCGTGACCGTCCCGGGCGAAGAGCCGCAGCTCACGCGGGATGAGTGGTCGCTCCTCGCGCTCGTCGATGGCCGGCGCACAGTCGGCGAGATCGTGATGCTCTCCGGCCGCGGCGACTTTGCGGCCGTCTCGGCGCTCGCAGACCTCGTGCAGCGCGGCCTGGTCCGCGTTGACGAGCAGGGCGGTGTCGGTGCTCTCGTCCGCAGGCACGAGATGATCGCCGCGCTCGAGCGGAGGGCGGCGCCTGGCGAGGCGGGCCCCGCTGATGTCACGCCGGCGCCGGTCGTGGCCGAGCCCACTCCCGCGCCGGTCGACGACCTCGAGGACGACGCGGACCAGGTGGACGCGCTCGACGACGAGGACGAAGACGGCGACAGCGAGGCCGCGGCCGCTCCGGTGACCGCGCTGACCTCGACGCGCCCACCCGCGCAGCGGCCGCCGGTCACCCCGGCCCGGCCGGAGCACGTGCTGCCGACCCGCAAGCCTGAGCACCCCGAAGAGCCGCCTCCCGCCGTTGCGGTCGCTGGTGGCGGAGCCGCCGCCGCGCCTGCCACGGCTGCCTACATCGAACGGGACCCCAGCGTGAACAAGAGCCTGCTGCTGCGGCTGATCGCCGGCGTACGGGGGCTGTAGAGATGACCACTCGCCCCCGCCGCCG
>JAFAQI010000544.1 GCA_019246495.1 Frankiales bacterium
GCTTCCTTCAGCACCTCGGCATCACCGACACCAACGTGACGAAGGAGATCTGGGAGGACGTCATCCGGGAGTTCCCGAAGATGTTCACCCAGGAGACCTACGAGGGCTACCAGGGCAAGTACTGGTTGCTTCCGCCGCGCAAGATCCTGCCGCGTCCCTACGGCCCCGCGCATCCTGCGATGTGGTACGCCGCCGGCAACCCGCCGTCGTATGAGATGGCTGGTCGCATGGGTCTCGGTGTGCTCGGCTTCTCGCTCGACCGCTGGGACAAGGTCGAGAAGCTGCGCAAGTCCTACAAGGACGGCATCGCGTCGGCCGAGCCGGTCGGTGCGTTCGTCAACGACAACATCATGAGCTGCATCGCGGCCTACGTCGCCGAGGACCGGCAGAAGGCGTTCGAGTCTTATGTGAACGCGCGGCCCAACTACCTGGTGTCCAACGTCTACCGCTACCACGACACGTTCCCGGCACCCGAGTGGATGCCGAAGTGGCCGGAGACGCTCCCGGAGCCTGACCTGGCGATGGCCGAGGTCGCGTCGGAGTTCGGCGGCATCGTCATGGGCGACCCTGACGACGCGCTAAGGCAGTGCAAGAAGTGGGAGGAGACCGGCATCGACCAGCTGGTCTTCGGCATCGGTCCGGCGCCGATCGAGGACACGATCAAGACGATCGAGTTGCTCGGCGAGCACGTCATCCCGAAGATCGACACCGACCCCGAGGTCTCCACGACCCGCTACCGGCGCCAGGCCGCCTCGTAACGGAGCGGTCGTGCTCGACCACGTCGGCTTCCAGTGCAGCGACCTCGCGCGCAGCGCGGCGTTCTACGACACGGTGCTGGCGCCGTTCGGCGGTGTGCGAATCATGGACTTCGGCCAGGCGATCGGTTACGGCGTACCGCCGATGCCGGACTTCTGGATCAGCGTGTTCGACTCGGGCGACGGCTTCCGTGAGAGCCACATCGCGTTCAGCGCCGCCGACACCGCGACCGTGGACGCCTTCTTCACGGCCGCTGTCGAGGCGGGCGCCGAGGTGCTGCACCAGCCGAGACTGTGGCCGGAGTATCACCCCGGTTACTACGGCGCCTTCGTGCGCGACCCGGACGGCAACAACGTCGAGGCGGTCTGCCACACCGCCGCCGGCTAGCTCAGATCAGGACGTGTGGCTTTCGAGCGTCGCGAGGTCGCGCTCCGCGTAGCGGTTGTGCTCCCACTCCTCGTTGAGGATGACGTGCAGGCACTGGAGCACCGAGTGCGGCTCCCTCGGATGACCCGGCCCAGCGGGGGGTTGGCAGATCCGCTCCAGCTCCGCGGGCGTGAGAGCGAGGATCGTCTGCCGGACCTCGTCCATTCGCTCCCGCCGTACGGCGAGGATCTCGTCCAGCGACGGCTTGGCACTCGTGTCCAGGCCCCAGCTCGCCGGGTCGCTGAGCCACGAGCCGGCAAGGCCCCAGGGGTGGAACGGACGCTCCATGCCCTTGACCATGCGGCGTAACCAGCAGTCGGTCGCCATCACGAGATGGCGCAGCGTCTCGGCGAAGCTCCACTCGTCGTCGACGCGGACGTGGACGGCCTGCTCGGGAAGAGTGCGAGCGCGGTCGACGGTGCGCTGCCAGATGTCCTCGACGAGGTCCCAGGCATCGGCGAGCTCCGCGGGATCCGTTGCACGCAGCTTCACCCGATCCGGATACATCCGCTCCAGCTCGGCCAGCACAAGGGGCGCGACCTCGACCCCGTTCAGCCGCAGCCCCTCGATGTCGGCCGAGATGTCGGCGCCGACGAACCAGCCGTCGGTCACCTTCGCGCCCTCGAAGTTAGGGGCGTGCAGCCGGGCGCCGGAGAAGTCGGCGTCCTCGATCCGCGCACCTGGCATCGATGGGCCCTTGTCGTATGCCAACGCTTACTCCTCGATGTGTGGCGACCGCGAGGGCGCAGCCGGCATGGCCTTCAGTTCCAGTCGTGACCGAACCAGCGCTGGATCCGCGAGGACCCGAATTCCGCCTTGTCGGTCACCAGGTCGGTCGACGGGCCTTCGAGCGCGCCTGTCGGAGCCTCGCCTTGACCGAACGTCACGTCGACTTTCGCGACGCTGTCGTCGCCGACCTCGAGATAGCAGATGCCGTGTCCGTCGTACGTCGCTGTGGGCTCTTCGCCGCGAAGCAACGCGGTGATCCGCTCGCCCGCCACGCACGCCTGGCCTTCGGCGAACACGCCGGCCTTGGGCGTGCCGACGCTGGTGCAGTCACCGATCGCGAACACACCAGGGAACTGCGTCTCCAGCGTGTAGTCGACGGGCACCCACCCGTCGACCGCGAGCCCCGACTCGACGAGGACGTCGGGCGCACGATGCTTCGGCACGCCGAGGAACAGGTCGAAGGGCATCTCGCCGTCCGCCAGGACCGCCACCTTGCGTTCCGGATCGATCGCGCGGACGACGGTGTTCGGATGCCATCCGATGCCACGCTCCTCGAACGTCGTGAGCAGCATCCGTGACGCATCCGGGGACGGTGGGATGGGTGTCGGCAATGGCATCACCAGCGAGACCTGTGAGCGATCGAGCAGTCCGCGGCGGCGGAGCAGGTCGTGCATCAGCAGCGCGGTCTCGCTCGGCGCCGGTGGGCACTTGAACGGCGTGCTGGTCACACCGACGATCACGCGACCGCCGTCGAACTCGCGCAACACGTCGACGGCTCGGAACGCCCCCGCGACGGAGTAGAACTCGCAACCACCGTCGAGCAGGCCGGGTGTTGCCGCCGGATCGAGGTCGGCACCGAGCGCGATGACCAGTACGTCGGACCGAAGTATTTCGCGGTCGGTGACGACCACCTTGTCGACCGGGTCAATCGCCCGGACAGTGCCGCGACTGAACCGGACGCCGGGCTTGACGATGTCGTCGTAGCGGTGCGTCACGGCTTCGGCGGTGGTCCGGCCGAACATCACGTCGAGTTTCGAGAACCCGAACACGAAGGACTCGGCGCGGTCGACGAGCACGAGCTCGAGGTCGGGACCGAACTGCTCCGAGAGGATCGTCGTGAGCTCGAGCCCGCCGAAGCCGGCGCCCAGCACCACAACTCGCATGAGCTGCACCCTAGGGGGCGTAGTCACTTCGGGTGGTTCGGTCGACGGGGTCTTGACGTTCGCTTGAATTCTAATAACTTGAATTCAAGTCGTCTGCATTGAGCGGCGGCAGTCATCCCAGGAGGGGCCATGACCACAGTGGCAGTGCGACACCGCGTCGCCGACTACGACACCTGGAAGGCCGGCTACGACGAGCACGGCGCGGTCCGCAAGGAGCGCGGATGCACCGGCGACATGCTGCTCCGCGACTCGAGCGACGCGAACGAGATCCTCGTCCTGACATTCTGGCCGACCGCCGCTGACGCGCAAGCGTTCGCGACCGACCCGCGCCTTCCCGAGGTCATGCAGAAGGCA
>JAFAQI010000569.1 GCA_019246495.1 Frankiales bacterium
AGTACGCCGACATCCCCGCGGCAGAGCGAGAGCTCGCGGATGCCTTGCAAGCGTCCGGCGACGAGCACACCGGCGCCGACCTGATGGTGAAGGAAGAGGTCGGGCCCGACGACATCGCGGAGGTCGTCGCGTCGTGGACCGGCATTCCCGCCGGCCGGTTGCTCGAAGGCGAGACCGCAAAGCTGCTGCGGATGGAGGAGGAGCTCGGCCGTCGCGTCGTCGGTCAGCCGGAAGCGGTGCGCGCCGTCGCCGACGCGGTGCGTCGCGCGCGGTCAGGCATCAGCGACCCCGACCGGCCGACCGGATCGTTCCTGTTCCTCGGTCCGACCGGCGTCGGCAAGACCGAGCTGGCGAAAGCCCTCGCGTCGTACCTGTTCGACGACGAGCGCGCGATGGTGCGCATCGACATGAGCGAGTACGGCGAGAAGCACTCGGTGGCCCGGCTGGTCGGCGCGCCTCCCGGCTACGTCGGCTACGACGAGGGCGGGCAGCTCACCGAGGCGGTGCGGCGGCGCCCCTACACGGTCGTGCTGCTCGACGAGGTCGAGAAGGCCCATCCGGACGTGTTCGACGTCCTGCTCCAAGTGCTCGACGACGGCAGGCTGACCGACGGACAAGGCCGCACGGTCGACTTCCGCAACGCGATCCTCATCCTCACGTCCAACATCGGTTCGGTGTTCATCAACGACCCGATGCTGCCGGACGAGAAGAAGCAGGAGGCCGCGCTGCGTGCCGCGCGGGAGCACGTCAAGCCGGAGTTCATCAACCGGCTCGACGACATCGTGGTGTTCCACTCTCTCGGCACCGAGCAGCTCGCTGCCATCGTCGACATCCAGGTCGCCCGGCTCCAGGACCGGCTGCGCGACCGGCGGCTGGACCTTCAGGTCTCCGACGGCGCACGCGAATGGCTGGCGCTCAACGGCTTCGACCCGGTTTACGGCGCGCGGCCGCTGCGCCGGCTCGTGCAGTCGGCGATCGGCGACCAGCTCGCGCGGGCGCTCCTGGCCGGTGAGGTCAAGGACGGGGAGGTCGTCCTCGTCGACGTCATCGACGACCGCTCCGGCCTCACGGTGCGCGCGGGCTGAAAATCGCTCGGCGGCGATGTCACAGATTGGCCGGCTGCGTCGTCTACCTCTCGAGACGAAGACATGAGAGGAAGGGACCGGCATGGCACACGTCGAGCTGATCGAGCGCCCGAAGGGCGTGCTGCAGCGATACGCGTGGCGGTATTCGCGGAAGTCGTTCGGCAAGGTCGTGGATCCGGTGCGCGCCGCCGCCCACCACGGCGGCGTCCTCACGGCGGCCGGCGCACTGGAAATGGCGGTCGAGCGCGGCTGGACAACACTTGATGCCGACCTGCGCTGGCTCGCACTCCAGGCAACGTCCGCAGCCATCGGCTGCTCCTGGTGCATCGACTTCGGATACTTCGAGGGCATGCACGCAGGCATCGATCCGCGCAAGGTTCGCGACGTCCCGCGTTGGCGGGAGAGCGACGTCTACGACGAGCGCGAGCGACTGGTCCTCGAGTACGCCGAAGCCGTCAACATGACACCGTCGGCGGTCGACGACGACCTGGCCAAGCGCCTCGCCGCAAAGTTCACCGACAAGGAGGTCGTGGAGCTGACCGCGTGGATCGCGCTGGAGAACTACCGCTCGCGGTTCAACGCCGGCCTCGGCCTCACCAGCGAGGGCTTCGCGGCCAACTGCGCCGTGCCGATGGCCGCCGCGCACTGACATGAGCGCGGGCAACGGCAGCGACGACACCGAGGTTTTCCTCGCGCTCAAGCCGAAGCTGTTCGGTGTCGCCTATCGGATGCTCGGCAGCGTCGCCGACGCGGAGGACGTCGTACAGGAGGCGTTCCTCCGCTGGCGGGACGTGGACAGCAGCGAGGTGCGGTCGGCGGAGGCGTTCCTGACGACCGTCGTCGTCCGGTTGTCGCTGGACGAGCTCGGGACCGCGCGGGCGCGGCGCGAGACCTACGTCGGGCCGTGGCTGCCGGAGCCGGTGCTCGTCGACGACAACGACCCCGCGCAAGCGGCCGAGCTCGCCGACACCTTGTCGATGGCGTTCCTCGTCGTGCTCGAGACGCTGTCGCCGGTGGAGCGCGCGGCGTTCCTGCTGCGCGAGGTGTTCGGCTACGACTACGACGAGATCGCCGCGATGCTCGACAAACGTCCGGCAGCGTGCCGGCAGCTCGTCGCGCGGGCGCGGCGCAATGTCGATGAGCGGCGGCGCCGCTACGACGCGGACCGACAGCGCGGCGCCGACCTCGCACGCCGGTTCGTCGTCGCGTGTGCAACGGGTGACCTCGACGAGGTGCTGTCGCTGCTTGCTGAGGACGCGACGCTGTGGACCGACGGCGGTGGCGTCGTACGCGCTGCTCGCCGGCCGATCGTCGGCGCGCGCAAGGCCGCGAGGTTCCTCATCGCGGTCACCCCCACGCTGCCCGAGACCGCCGTCACGAGCCCGGCTCTCGTCAACGGCCAGCCCGGCGTCGTCGTCACCGACGGCGGCCAACCCGTCCTGGCGATGGCACTCGACATCCTCGACGACCGCATCGTCGGCGTCCGCATCGTGTCGAACCCCGACAAGCTTTCGGGCGTCGCGCCGGCGCCGGACAAGTAACCTGCGGGTCGTGAGCGACCGCGACGAGCTGCTGCAGCGCATCAAGGACGACGCCGTCGTGCACGGCCGGGTGGTCCTGTCCTCGGGCAAGGAGGCGGACTACTACGTCGACCTGCGCCGCGTGACGCTCGCGAGCAATGCTGCGCCGCTCGTCGGCACCGTGATGCTGGACCTCACCGAGGACTGGGACTACGACGCCGTCGGTGGGCTCACCCTCGGCGCCGATCCGGTGGCCGCCGCGATGCTGCACGCCGCTGCGTCGGCCGGACGCAAGCTGGACGCGTTCGTCGTACGCAAAGAGGGCAAAGCGCACGGATTGCAACGCCGGATCGAAGGACCCGACGTCGCGGGCCGCCGCGTGCTCGCGGTCGAGGACACCTCGACGACCGGCGGATCGGTGCTCACCGCAGTCGACGCGCTGCGCGAGGCGGGCGCGGAGGTCGTGGGCGTGGCCGTCATCGTGGAGCGCGGCGCTGCCCTGGTCATTGCCGACGCCGGGCTGCCCTACCGCGCCGCGTTCAGCCTGGACGACCTCGGCCTGACCTGAGAGGCTCCGCGCCATGGCGGGGGTCGTCGTGCTGGTGGTCCTCGCGACCGTGCTCGTCGGCTTCCTCGCATACCGGAGCTGGCAGAACGAGCAGAAGCGCAAGGACCTGTTGTTCGCTTGGGCGACGAACAACCACTACACGGTCGCTCCCGAAGACGACAGCCTGTGCGCCCGATGGACCGGCAACCCGTTCGGCGAGGGTGATCATCGCCGCGCACGTGACGTCGTCACCGGTACGACGTCGCATCCGTTCGTCGCGTTCGACTACAGCTACGAGACGCATTCGAGCGACGGCCGAGGCAACACGACCACGCAGACGCATCGCTACTGCGTCACGGCACTCCAGCTGCCGACATGGCTGCCGACCCTGCAGGTGACGCCGGAGAACATGTTGAGCCGGCTCGGCAACGCCGTCGGGTTCGACGACATCGAGCTCGAGAGTGAGGACTTCAACCGCACGTTCCGCGTGCATGCCGGCGACCGCAAGTTCGCCTGCGACGTGTTGTCCCCGCGGACGATGCAGGCGCTGCTCGCCCGCCCGGCGGGAAGCTGGCGCATCGAAGGCACGGACATCATCACCTGGTCACCCGGCCGTCTCACGCCGTCGACGATCATCGCCGCGCTCGCGACGTTGCAGCTCGTCGTCGACGGGATCCCGTCGTTCGTCTGGAAGGACAACTCGTGATCGGCATCTGGATTCTCGTCGGCGTCGTCGTACTGCTCCTGCTTGCAGTCATCGCCTCCTACAACCGCTTCGTCCGGCAGCGCAACCTGGTGCAGGAGTCGTGGCGGCAGGTCGACGTCGAGCTCACCCGGCGGCATGACCTGATCCCCAACCTCGTCGAGACGGTGAAGGGCTACGCAACGCAGGAGCGCACGGTCCTGCAGTCCGTCACCGAGGCCCGCACCGCGGCGGTGACGACGATGCAGAACCAGGGGGCCGGTCCGGAACAGCAGGCGCAGGCGGAGAACACGCTGCAACGCGCGCTCGGCGGGTTGTTCGCGGTGGCCGAGAACTATCCCGACCTGAAGAGCTCGCAGAACTTCCTCGCGCTCCAAGCGCAGCTCGCGGAGACCGAGGACCGCATCGCCGCCGGCCGCCGCTTCTACAACGGCAACGTGCGCGCGCTCAACACGCGCGTCGAGGCGTTCCCGTCATCAGTGATCGCGTCGATGTTCCACTTCAGCAAGGCGGAGTACTTCGAGACGGACGACCCTGCTGTGCGCGCACCGGTGGCCGTCGACTTCTCGTCCATCGGTCAGTCGCCGCCGCAGACCGGGCAGTCTCCGGCGTAGCCGATCGGCAGCAACGCGCCACACGTCGGCGTCGCACAGCGCAACACGTCGGTGGATGCGTCCACGACAATGTCGGCGGCGACGCGCTGCCCCGGCACCGACAGCTCCGGTCGCCGCGGCCGGCGTCGCGCCGCGAGCCAGCGTTCGGCTGTGCGCTGCGCGAACGGCACGATCACGCACTCGCCCGCGGTCTCGACGATGCGCAGCAGCCGCGCGCGCCGCCCACCGCGGACGACGAGGCAGGGCGCGTGTGACTGCCCGTCCCACCAGTCCGGGGTGAAC
>JAFAQI010000577.1 GCA_019246495.1 Frankiales bacterium
TCGGCCACGCGCTCTCCTTTTCTCCTGCTTCGAGTCTAACGGCGGGAGCGGCGCGAGACTTCCAGCGCGGGCGCGTGGTCAGTAGTCGATCAGCGCGTGCACGTCGAGGCCGGTGAGGCGGTCCCGGCCGCCAAGAAACGACAGCTCGAGCAGGACGCTGACGCCGGCGACGACCGCGTCGGCCTGCTGCACGAGGCCGGCGGCGGCTGCTGCCGTCCCGCCGGTGGCCAGGACGTCGTCGACGATGAGCACGCGGTCGCCTGCCGACAGGGCGTCCTTGTGCACCTCGAGCGTCGCTTCGCCGTACTCCAGCGCGTAGTCCGCGGCGTAGGTCGCGCGAGGCAGCTTCCCGGGTTTGCGCAGGGCGACGAAGCCTGCACCGAAGTGGTAGGCGACGGGCGCCGCGACGATGAACCCGCGCGCCTCGATGCCGACGACCTTGTCGATCGTCCCGCGTCCGTGATGCGCGACGATCGCGTCGACCGCGCCGGCGAAGGCGACATGGTCGGCGAGGAGCGGGCTGATGTCCTTGAAGACGACGCCGGGCTTCGGGTAGTCCGGCACGTCGCGCACCCGCCGGCGGAGGAGGTCCGCCAGGTCGAGGCTCACCGCCGCTTGCGTGCCTTGCCGCCGCCGCGGCCACCCGGGCGGCCGCCCCGGCCACCCCGACCCGAGCGTCGCTGCTGTCCGGCGGGACGGGCCCCGGGCCGCGGTGGCGTCGCCGGTGGCCGGGCCACCGCATCACCCTCGGCCTCGTCGCTCGACGCCGGCGCCGTGACAGTCGTGGAGCGCGCCGCCGGGGTCGGCGCGGCGCCCCGGCCACCCCAGGACGGCGCGGTCGCGCCGGCCAGCGCGGGGTCCTTCGCCTGCCGCGCCGCGACCCGGCGGGTCAGCTGGCGCATGGCCGGCTCGCGCTCCTTGAAGTCCACGACGAGCGGCGTCGCGATGAAGATCGAGGAATAGGCACCGGACGCCAGACCGATGAGCAGCGCGAGCGCGAGGTCCTTGAGTGAGCCCGCGCCCAGCAGGCCGGCACCGATGATGAGCAGACCCGCCACCGGCAGCAGCGCGATGATCGACGTGTTGATCGACCGGACCAGCGTCTGGTTCACGGCGAGGTTTGCGGCCTGGCTGTAGGTCATCCGGCTGCCGCCGGCCAGACCGATGGTGTTCTCGCGGACTTTGTCGAACACGACGACGGTGTCATAGAGCGAGTAACCGAGGATCGTCAGCAACGCGATGACCGTCGACGGGCTCACCTCGAAGCCGACGAGCGAATAGATGCCCGCCGTGATGAGCAGGTCGTGCAGCAGCGCGATGATCGCGCCCAGCGCCATCTTCCACTCGAAGCGGAACGACAGATAGATGATGACCGCGATGAGGAAGACGATCAGGCTCACGACGGCTTTGTGCGTGATCTGACTGCCCCACGTTGACCCGACGGTCTGGATATCGACGTCCTTCGGCTTGACTCCGACCTTCGACGCAAGCGCCCCTGCGACCTTGTCCACGACGTCGTTCTTGCCGGACTGCGACAGCGTCTTGGTCTCGACGCGGAAGCGCGCCGCCCCGCCTGAGCCGGTGATCTGCACGACCTCGGGCGTCACCCCGGTCGACTGCATCGCGGCGTTGATGTCGGCGATCGAGTGGCCGTTGCGGGCGAGCTGGAAGACGTCGCCGCCCTTGAAGTCCACCGAGGGGGTGAGCCCGCGGAAGACCAGGCTCAGGATGCTGATGAGCAGGACGAGGCCGGAGACGGCGTACCAGCGGCGCCGGCTGCGGATGAACTCGAACGAGACGTCGCCCCGATAGAGGCGCGTGGCAAAGGACTCCCCTGCCATGTCAGGCCCCCTTCGGCTCGAGTACGACGCCGGACCGCGCGCGGCCGACTCCGGTCCACGGAGCGCCCCGGTCGAAGGCCTTGTTGCGGGCGAGCACGGACAGCAGCGGTTTCGTGAAGAAGAACACGATGAAGAGGTCGGACAGTGTCGACAGTCCAAGCGTGAAGGCGAAGCCGCGGACGTCACCGATCGAGAAGATGTAGAGCACGAACGCCGCGAGCAGCGAGACGGCGTCGGCCGAGATGATCGTCCGCCGCGCACGCGGCCAGGCGCGTTCGACGCCGCTGCGCAGCCGTCTGCCTTCCCGCACTTCGTCCCGGAGTCGTTCGAAGAACACGACGAACGAGTCCGCGGTGATGCCGACCGCGACGATGAACCCGGCGATGCCGGGCAGCGACAGCGTGTAGCCGAGCGCGGAGTGGCCGAGCAGCGTCGTGACGGCGTAGAGCACGAGGCCGGACAGCGCGAGGCTGGCCACGGTGACGAGACCGAGCGCGCGGTAGTAGAGCAGCGAGTAGACGATGACCAGCCCCAGGCCGATGACGCCCGCGATCAGGCCGCCGCGGAGCTGGTGCGAACCCAGCGAGGCGGAGACCGACGACGTCGACTCCTTCTGCAGCTTCAGCGGAAGCGCGCCGAACTTCAGCACGTTGGCGAGGCTCTTCGCCTGCTTCTCGGTGAACGAGCCGCTGATCTGGGTGTTGCCGCCGGCGATGCCGTCGACGTTGCTGTAGGGCGCGGACTGCACGATGCCGTCGAGGACGATCGCGGTCTCGTTGCAGCCCTTGGTGACGTCGACCGTCGAGCACTTGGCGGCCGGGTTGTAACCGGTGCCGGTCGGCGGGTCCGCCTCGTAGGCCTTCTTCGTCAGGTTGTACCAGTCACTCTTGCCCTTGCCGGTGAAGTTGAGGATGACCTGCCACTGGTTGGTCGTCGTGTCGACCGTCGCCGCCGCGGATGAGATCTCGGTGCCCGGCACAGCGGCGGGCGCGAGCAGGTACTTCGTCGAGCCGGTCGGGTCACAGGCAACGATGTAGTCGTTGACCGGGTCCAGGCCCTGCGTCGGGTTGGCACCGTTGACGCCGTGCCGGCAGTCGTAGGTGTTGTAGACCTGCATGACCTTCGTCACGTCCGGCGACGCAGAGTTGGGCACCGGCGGCTTCTGACCGGTGGCGCTGGACGCACCTGCTGATGGCGACGGAGTCGGGCTCGCCGGCGACGGCGAGGGAGTTGGTGACGCGGCCGACGGGCTCGGCGTAGGGCTGGGGGTCGCCTTCGCGGGCACCTGGTTAGCGAGCAACGCGCGGGTGACCACGTCATGCGAGGTCTTGGGCTTCTTGTTCGGCTTGGCCGACGCACTCGTCGACGGCGCGGGTGAGGTGGTCGGCGTGGCGCTGACGACCACGTTCGGTGTGGGCACGGTGATCGGCGAGCCGCTGGTTTCGCCAAGGACCTGCCTCAACCGAAGCAGCGCGGTCTGGTCGAGCCCGTTGAGCTGGCCATGGGAGGCCCCCGGAGCAGCCACGACGATCGTGTCCTTGCCCTGGGTGTTGATCTCGGCGCCACCGACGCCCGCGGCGTCGACGCGCTGCCGGATGATGTCGACGGCCTGGCCGAGCGCACCCGAGCTGATCGTGTGACCGCGCAGCAGTGGTTGCGCGTGCAGGATGACCTGCGTCCCGCCGCGGAGGTCGAGTCCCAGCTTCGGCGTCTGCGCCGGCCCGAGGAACAGCCCGAGATAGAGGCCGACGAGCACGACGGCGACGACCGAGAGCATCCGCCCGGGGCGCGGGCTAGCGGCGGCAGCCACGGTGGTCGATTCCCTCCTGCTACGGCTTGGTCAGCGAGTTCGTACGGCGTCCCCGCCGTACGGCGTCGGTCGGTCGGTCAGGATCCGGCGCCCGCGGAGCCAGGCTCCGGCGGGATCTCGGTCGTCGGGTGCGGCGGCTCCGGGCTCGTCGGCCCATCGTCGCGAGTCGGAAGCGTGTCGTCATGCATCGGCTCGATGTCCTCGGCGAAGTCGGCCGGCGTGTTCACCCGGGCGATGGCGCCCTTGACGAACTTCGCGTTGACGCCAGGCGCGATCTCGAGGGTGACGACGTCGTCCTCGACCGCGACGACGGTCGCAAGCAGGCCGGCGGTCGTGGTGACCTCGACGCCGGGCTCGATCGCGGCACGGTTCTCCAGCGCGCGGCGTTGCCGGTTGCGGGCCGGCCGGACGAGCAGCAGGTAGCCGATCCCGACGATGACGAGCAGCGGAAGGAAGCTCAGCAGGCTGCTGCCGCCCTTCTTGCCCGTGGATCCGGCGGCAAGGTGGACGGCGACAGGAAGCGCATGGCTGACGAGCACCCGGCGAGTCTAGGTCGATTCGGACGGGCGGCGCGGCGCTCGCGTGGCTCAGGGCGCGTCGTCGGCGGCGAACAGGCTCTCGTCGAACAGCGCAGCGTCGGCCGCGGCCGGGTTGGGCGGCCGCAGCCCGAGATGCCGCCATGCCGCCGGAGTGGCGACCCGCCCCCGCGGCGTACGCGCGAGGAGGCCGGCGCGCACGAGGAAGGGCTCGGCGACCGTCTCAACGGTCTCGGGCTCCTCCGCGACGGCGACGGCGAGCGTGGTCAGGCCGACCGGCCCGCCGCCGAAGCGACGGAGCAGCGCGTCGAGCACGGCCCGGTCGAGGCGGTCGAGGCCAATCTCGTCGACTTCATAGACCTCGAGCGCGGCGCGGGCCGTTGTCCGGTCGACGACGCCGTTGCCACGCACTTCGGCGAAGTCGCGCACCCGGCGCAGCAGCCGGTTGGCGATGCGCGGCGTTCCGCGGGCACGGCGGGAGATCTCCTCGGCGCCGTCGGCGCGCAGGTCGACCCCGAGCAGCGCTGCGCTGCGGCCGAGCACCTGCTCGAGCTCCTCGGGCGAATAGAAGTCGAGATGGGCGACGAAACCGAAGCGGTCCCGCAGCGGACCCGGCAGCAGCCCTGCACGGGTGGTCGCGCCGACCAGGGTGAACGGTGCCACGTCGAGCGGGATCGCAGTTGCTCCGGGGCCTTTGCCGACCACGACGTCGACCCGGAAGTCCTCCATCGCGACGTAGAGCATCTCCTCCGCCGGTCGCGCCATCCGGTGGATCTCGTCGAGGAAGAGCACCTCGCCCTCGACCAGGCCGGAGAGTATCGCCGCGAGGTCGCCGGCGTGCTGGATCGCCGGGCCGCTGGAG
>JAFAQI010000243.1 GCA_019246495.1 Frankiales bacterium
TCGTGCGGACAGCGCTCGGTGTGGCGCTGCCTGCGGCCGCCTACGCCGTGCCGGACCCGCTCCATCTCGACGAGATCAACGCCTCGGGTTCGGTGAGTCTGCCGGGCGGTGGCGTCGTCGCGGTGCGCACGTTTCCGGTGCTCGCGATCGCGCTCGCGGTCGCGGTCGCGACCGACTGGTTCGTCCGCCGGTCGTCGACCGGGCGAGCCATTCGCGCGGTGGCCGACGACGTCGACGCGGCCGAGCTCTGCGGCGTGGCGGTGGGCCGCGTCGTGCTCGTCGCCTTTGCGCTCGCCGGTGCTCTCGCGGCCGTCGCCGGCATCCTCGACGCACCAGGACACAGCGTCGCGGTCGACAGTGGGGCACAGCTCGGACTGGCGGGCGCGGCCGCGGCGTTGCTCGGCCGGCTGGGCTCGCCGCGCGGTGCGCTGGCGGGTGGTCTCGTGCTCGGCGTCGCGCAGCAGCTCGTCGCGACATCGGCAAGCCTCGGGCCGGCGTGGTCGACGTTGCTGCCCATCGCCGTGCTCGTGACCGTCGTGGCGGTGCGCCCCGGTGGCCTCCGCGCCGGACGGCAGGTCGTCGTCGAATGACGCCTCAGGTGTCGCTGTCGTGACGACTCTCGCGACCGACCTCTACTTGTTGATCGCTGCTTACGGTTTGGCGATGCCGGTGTCCTACGCCGGACTTCCGGTGCTCGGCCAGGGCGCGTTCGTCTCCGTCGGCGCGTTCGGCACCGTGCAGCTTGCGCAACACGGGATGCCGCTGCTCGTCGCGGTCATGGCTGCGGCCGCCGCTGCTGCGCTCGTCGGCTATCTCGTCGGTTTCGCGGCAACCCGGCTCGCCGGTGCATCGCTGGCACTCGCCACCTGGGGGCTGGCGTGGCTCGCCTATGTGGCGCTCGTCGAGTTCCCCAACCTGTCCGGCGGAAGCCAGGGGCTGGTGCGAACGACACCGGCGCAGCTGCGATCACCTGCGCTCGGCGTCACGGTGGTGCTGCATCCCTGGGTGCACGTCGTCGTAGTTGCCATCGTCAGCGCCGCACTCGCCGTCATGCTCGTTCGCGCGACGCGCGGCCCGCTCGGTCTCGACTGGGCGGCGCTGCGCACCGGGCCGGCACTCGCGGACAGCATCGGTGTCCCGGTGCAGCGCCGGCGGCGCGCGTTGCTGAGCTGGAGTGCAGCGCTCGGTGCGTTCGCCGGGGCCGGCACCGCGATCCTCACCGGTGTCGTCGCACCCGTGGACTACTCGCCGTTGCTGTCGCTTCAGCTCTTCGTCGCGGTGATCGTCGGTGGCGTCGCGACGTGGTGGGGACCGATCGTCGGCGTCGGTCTGCTCGCCGCACTGCCGTCCACTGCCGACGGCATCGCCTCCGCCGCCGGCATCGACCCGACTCGAGCGCGCGGTGTGGTGACCGCAGTCCTGCTCGTCGTCGCACTGGTCGCCCGTCAACCTGTACGACGACTGCTCGCGTCGTTGTCGAGACGCGCGGCGCCGAGCGACGTCGACGGCGGTGCCGAAGCCGGCGAAGAGACAGCGACGTCCACCGTCACCGCCGGCGCGCCGGTCGTCGCGCTTCGCGGAATCTCGGTGCGGTTCGGCGCCGTCGTTGTACTCGACGGCCTCGACCTCGACGTCCGCGCCGGCGAAGTCCACGCGCTGGTCGGACCCAACGGCAGCGGTAAGTCGACCGCGTTGCGCGTCGCGGCCGGCGTCGTCGTACCGGCGCAAGGCAGCGTCGAGATCAACGGCAACGCCGCACCGCGCGCCGGGTCAGCGGCCCCGCGCGTGCTGGCCGGTGTCGCGCGCACCCTGCAACGCACAGCGACACTCGGCGACCTCACCGCTGCGTCGCAGGTCGCGATCGGAGCCCGCGCCGCCGACCGTCACTCGTTCCTCGGCGTCCGGCATCTGCTTGCGACGCCGGTCGCCACCCGTGCGCACGAGGAACGAACCCAGCGCTCACAGCACGCCTTGCAGCTCACCGGACTGGCCGGCAGTGCCGACACGGCCGCGTCCCGCCTCGACAGCGCCGAGCAACGTCGGCTGCAGATCGCCCGAGCTGTCGCCACCGGTGCGCCGGCGCTGTTGATCGACGAGCCGGCGGCCGGGATGTCGGCGCAGCAACGCGACGCACTCGCGGGCGTGCTGCGCGAGCTGGCCGACCGCGGGCACGGCGTTCTCCTGGTCGAGCACGACATGACCCTCGTCGGCCGGGTGGCCGATCGCGTCACGGTTCTTGCCGAAGGACGGGTGCTGGCCTCGGGAACGGCGGAGGAGGTACGCCGCGACCCGGCCGTCCGCCGTGCATATCTTGGCGAGGTCGACGATGTGATGACGAAGGAGCACCGAGCCCGATGAGTCGAGCCGGTGCCGGTGCTGCCGTCGCGACGGTGCTCGCGTTGTCCGCGGCCGGAATGGCGTGCAGCTCCACGCCCGCCGGCTCGAGAGTCGTGGTCGTCGTCAGTGCACCGGTGTCGACGTCGCCGTGGATCGCGCGGTCGGAGGTGCGTGGTGCGCAGCTCGCGGCTGGGCAGCTCAATGCGCATGGCGGCGTCCGCTACGGCGGCCGGTCGCACCGCGTCGTCGTCGAGGTGCGGGACAACGGCGGTTCGCCGCGCACCGCCGTCGCCGATGCACGAGCCGCGGTGGCGCAGCACGCTGCGGTGCTCATCACCGACGGCGTCGGTGCCAGTGCTGTCGCCGCCGTGACCGACTCCGCACATCTGCCGGTGTTCGTCGTCTTCGACGGGGGAGCGAGCTTCATCTCCGCGGCGAAGCACCCGACCCTCTTCCGCCTGGCACCTGCCGACCAGCCGATGGCGGTTCGGCTCGCCGACTACCTCGCCGCGCAACATCCCCGCGTCGCGCTGCTGACCGACGACACGGGCTTCGGCACCGACGGCGCCGCAGCACTCACGGCGGCGTTCACCCGCGACCGCGCTCCGGTCGTGAGCCGGCAGACCGCACCGGCCGGCACGGGTGACGTCAGAACGCAGGTGCTGCAGGCACGCCGCGCGGGCGCCACCATCCTCGTCGTCTGGGCCGGCGCGCCCATCGTCGCCGAGGCAGTCGCGTCGGCGCGTTCGGCCGGTTGGAACGTGCCGATCTGGACCGGTCCGACCGGTGAGGACCCGCTGGTCCGTCAGCAGCTCGCTGCACATCCGACCTGGCTCGACGGCGTCGGTTTCGTGTCCTTCCGCATCACTGCCGAGGTCGGGCCAGCGCCGTTCGCGCACTTCCGGTCGGCGTACGAACACAAGTACGGCGTCGACAAGGTCGGCGTGACGCAAGGCGGCAAGAGCGTCGTCCAGCCGCCGGACTGGGCAATGTTCTCTTACGACACGGTCAATCTCGTCGCTGCCGCACTCGCCAAGTCCGCGGCAGTGGGTGAGCCGTTGTTGCAGACGCTCGAGGGCCACGTCGTCATCACCGGCGCCAACGGCGACGAGCGCGGCTTCCTGCCGTCGACGCGCGAAGGCGTGTCACCCGACGACATGTACTTCGCGCAGTTCACCGGCTTCGTGTTCGCTCCGGTGCGCGACGACCTGCTGTCGGAGAACCTGCCCAGCGTCCCGCAGACGACCGGCTGATGTGCGGGCGTTACGCGTCGGCGCGGTCGGTCGACGACCTCGCGTCGACGTTCGGCATCTCGGGTGACGACATCGACCCGTTGCCCCGGCCGGACTGGAACGTCGCGCCGACAAAGGACGCGGCTGTCGTCGTACGCCGCAACGACCGGACCGTCCTCACAACGATGCGATGGGGTCTCGTGCCGTCCTGGGCGGATGACCCGTCGGTCGGCTCGCGGATGTTCAACGCGCGCGTCGAGACCGCAGCGGAGAAGCCGGCGTTCCGCGACGCTGTCCGGACCCGCCATTGCCTGGTGCCTGCCGACGGCTGGTTCGAGTGGCAGGTATTGCCGGATGGCACGCGGCAGCCCTACTTCGTAACCGGCGCCGACGACGCCGGTGTGGCTTTCGCGGGGTTGTGGGAGCACTGGCGCGACGCCGACGGCATGGTGCTCCGCTCGATGACGATCCTCACCGGGCCGGCGCCGGACGAGCTCGAGTGGCTGCACCACCGCGCGCCGGTGGTCCTTCCGCCGAGCGCGTGGGCGGACTGGCTCGTGGCGGACGACGTCGCGTCGCTCGGCCCGACGGACGCGCGCGTCCTTGTCACCTGGCCGGTGTCGACTCGGGTCGGTGATGTGCAGGTCAACGGGCCGGAGCTCGTCGCGCGGCACGAGGTCGACACCCAACCCCCGTTGTTCTGATCGGCTAGATCGCTAACCTGCCGTGACGACATCGCGTGGCGCCGCCACGCGCACCAGAGAGGCTTATCGATGACGCATCCATTCCGCTGGCGAGTGCTGGCGACGGCCGCCGTGGTGCCGCTGATCGCTCTGGCCGGCGCTTGTGGCGGTAGCGAGAAGGACAAGGAGGCCGGAGCAGCGACTGCGAGCTGCACGGGCAAGCTGCTGCCGGCGCAGTCGAATGCCGCGCTGCCCTCTGGCTTCCCGGCTCCGTCCGGGGCCGTCTTCTACCAGCTGTCCACGGTGGGCCAGACGCAGGTGCACTTCGCCTATGTCCGCGGCGACAA
>JAFAQI010000486.1 GCA_019246495.1 Frankiales bacterium
CGCAGCCCCACCCGGTCGAGTGCGCGGTCGATCCGCTCGTCCCGGGTGGTCGGGTCGGCTGTGGCGTCACACGCGTCGAGCCGGCGCATGTTGTCGCGACCGGACAGGTAGGGGTGGAACGCCGGGCCCTCGACGAGCGAGCCGACGTGCGGCAACGCCGTACGCCCCCCGGCAGGCATCGACCGGCCGAGCAACTCCACCTCACCGGCGGTCGGACTGACCAGACCGAGCAGCATGCGGATCGTGGTCGTCTTGCCGGACCCGTTCGGCCCGAGAAAGCCGAACACCGACCCGCTGGGCACCACGAGGTCGATCGCGTCGACGGCGGTATGCCTGCCGAAGCGCTTGGTGAGACCGCGGGTGCGGATGGCGTCGGCGTAGGGATGCCCCGGCTGCGCGTGCGCTGAGGCCTCCGCCGTGGCCGTCACGCTCCGGCAGCCCGCTCGAGAGCCGTGGCGGGTACGGCGCCGACCAGCACTCGGCCGTCCGGCGTGATCAGCAGCGAGAGCAGGCGCGTCGTCAGCAACCGGCCCTGCGCCACCGGCTTGGTCACCGCGTCGAGGATCGAGCCGGAGCCATCTTTCTGGGAGCCGTTCGTCGCAGACGACTGGTCGACGGTTCCGGCAGGGAGCACGGCGATGCTCGCCCAGCCGCGGCCGACGACGCGCGGCTTGCCGTTCGCCTTCGGCCGCGCGGTGTCGGGCGGACCGGCGGGCGAGGCTCCTGCGCCCGGCACGCCCAACGCCTCAGCCATCGACCGGCTGACGTGCGCCGACGGCGGCGTACGGAATGCGAAGACACTCGCGGCAGGTCGGTGCAAGGACAGCGAGGTGAAGCCGGTCTGGAAGGCGGGCGACTTCGAACCGGCCGCGAAGACCTGCACTCGCAGCGGCAACGCGGTCGCCGCGTCGATGGCGATGCGCACGGAGCGGATGAGCGTCGCGGACGTTCGAGGCGCGAGCACGAGCTGGTATGCCGCGCGCCCGGCCACGCGCGCGGTGCGGTCGACGGTGACGCGGGTGCTGGGGTCGATCGCGTGGAGGAACTTGCGCGCCTGTGCCTGCGGGGTGAGCTGCTGGGCCGGCGTACCGGTGTCGGCGGAGTCCGATGCGGCGGTCGTGCCGCCACCGAAATGCTGGTGGGTGACGGTGTTGGTGCGGCTCGTGTAGGTCCAGAGGTCGGCGACGTTGTGCACCACATCGGTCTCGGCGAGGTCGCCGAGCAAAGCGATGCGTTGGCGTTGCGCACCGTCGACCCAGAGCCGCAACTTTTGCGTGCCGGTGAGCATCGCCTGCAGGCCGGCGCCACCGCCGCTGATGCTGTCCGGCAACTGCGGCAGCCCGAGGTCCGCGGTCGTCTGCACCGTGCCGGTCAGCGCCTGCACCCGCGACTGCTCAACCGCTGCGATCAACGCAGCGGCAGAACGCGGCGGCAGCTTCGGATGGGCTGATGCGGCAAAAGCGTGCGGCCCCACGGCGACACCGGCCGACACCGCGAGGGCAGCAGCCGGCACGCTCCATCTGCGCAGCACCTCGCGTCGCACCATGACCTCCAGTGTCACAGCCTCCCAGGTCACACCTGAAGGGGGCCTGAAACGCCTCGCAGGGCGACGCCCCTACGCCGGAAACGGGACGCCGAGGCCCAGATCTATGCTCGCGGGTGAGGCCCTGACCCAGCAGCAACAGCAGCGAGAGGAGTGTTGTCGGCGTGACTGACAACCGCAGCGAGAGCGAGAACCCGAGGATCCCCGCACCCGAGCCGGCAAGCCACCGGCCGCGGACGATCCAGGACTGGTGGCCCAACCAACTGGACCTGAGAGTTCTCCAGCAGCACTCGCAGCGGTCGGGCCCGCTGGGCGACGACTTCGACTACGCCACCGAGTTCGCGACGCTCGATCTCGAGGCGCTGAAGCGCGACCTCATCGAGGTCATGACGACGTCGCAGGACTGGTGGCCGGCGGACTACGGCCACTACGGCCCGCTGTTCGTCCGGATGACCTGGCACGCCGCCGGCACCTACCGGATCCACGACGGCCGCGGCGGCGGCGGCACGGGCCAGCAGCGCTTCGCTCCGCTCAACAGCTGGCCGGACAACGCCAACCTGGACAAGGCGCGGCGGCTGCTGCTGCCGATCAAGCAGAAGTACGGCCGCAAGATCTCGTGGGCCGACCTCATCGTCTACACGGGCAACGTCGCGCTCGAGTCGATGGGCTTCGAGACGTTCGGCTTCGGCTTCGGCCGGCCGGACGTGTGGGAGCCCGAGGAGGTCTTCTGGGGTCCGGAGGACACCTGGCTCGGTGACGAGCGTTACAGCGGAGAGCGTGAGCTCGCGGACCCGCTCGGCGCGGTGCAGATGGGCCTCATCTATGTGAACCCCGAGGGGCCGAACGGCAAGCCGGACCCGATCGCCGCCGCCCGCGACATCCGCGCGACGTTCGCCCGGATGGCGATGAACGACGAGGAGACCGCGGCGCTCATCGTCGGCGGCCACTCGTTCGGCAAGACGCACGGTGCCGGTCCGGCGGAGCTCGTCGGCCCGGAGCCGGAGGCCGCTCCGCTGGAGCAGCAGGGCCTCGGCTGGAAGAGCTCGTACGGCAGCGGCAAGGCCGGCGACGCGATCACGAGCGGTCTCGAGGTCGTCTGGACGCCAACGCCGACGCAGTGGGACAACACCTTCCTCGAGACGCTCTACGGCTTCGAGTGGGAGCTGAGCGAGAGTCCTGCCGGTGCGAAGCAGTGGGTCGCGAAGGGCGGCGACGACTCGTTTCCCGACCCGTTCGACGACTCGAAGAAGCGCCGCCCGACGATGCTGACCACGGACCTCGCGCTGCGTGAGGACCCGGCTTACCAGCAGATCACGAAGCGCTGGCTGGAGCACCCGGACGAGCTGGCGCAGGCGTTCGCCAAGGCTTGGTACAAGCTCCTGCACCGCGACATGGGCCCGGTCTCCCGTTACCTCGGGCCGTGGGTCCCCGAGCCGCAGCTGTGGCAGGACCCGGTGCCGCCGGTGGACCACGAGCTGATCGACGACGCCGACGTCGCGTCGCTGAAGGGCAAGCTGCTCGACAGCGGGTTGTCGGTCGCGCAACTCGTCGCAACGGCATGGGCGTCGGCGGCGAGCTTCCGCGGCACCGACAAGCGCGGTGGCGCCAACGGCGCGCGCATCCGGCTCACTCCGCAGAAGGACTGGGAGGTCAACGAGCCGGCCGAGCTGGCCAAGGCACTGCAGGCGATCGAGAAGGTGCAGCAGGACTTCAACTCCGCGCAGTCGGGCGGCAAGAAGGTGTCGCTCGCCGACCTCATCGTGCTCGGTGGCTGCGCGGCGGTCGAGAAGGCCGCCCGCGACGCGGGGTTCGACGTGACCGTGCCGTTCGCACCCGGTCGCACCGACGCAACGCAGGAGCAGACCGACGTCGACTCGTTCGCTGTGCTGGAGCCGAAGGCGGACGGGTTCCGCAACTATCTGCGCGCCGGCCAGAAGGTGTCGCCGGAGACGTTGCTGCTCGACCGCGCGAACGTGCTGCAGCTGACGGCCGAGGAGATGACCGCGCTCGTCGGTGGTCTGCGTGCGCTGGGCGCCAACCATCAGGGGACGTCGTACGGCGTCTTCACGAACCGGCCCGGGACGCTGTCGAACGACTTCTTCGTCAACCTGCTCGACATGGGCACGGAGTGGCGGGTGTCGGCGTCAGAGGAGAACGTCTACGAAGGCCGCGAGCGCGGCTCCGACTCGGTGAAGTGGACGGCGACCGCCGTCGACCTCGTCTTCGGTGCCAACTCCCAGCTGCGTGCTCTGGCGGAGTTCTACTCCTCCGACGACGCGAAGGAGCAGTTCGTGCGCGACTTCGTCGCGGCCTGGGACAAGGTCATGAACCTGGACCGCTTCGAGCTCAAGCGCTGACCGAACCGCGCGCACGTCGTCAAACTGGTGGAGGTGGGGGGAATCGAACCCCCGTCCTTCGGCGGCTCATCAAGGCTTCTCCGGGCGCAGCCTGCTGCAGTTTTCTCAGCCCCAGCGCTCTCGCAGGCAAGTCGCTGCGGGCTCAGTCACTGTTTGGTTTCCCTGCCGACTCCGTGACCGAGTCGACCGGTGGAGCCCTCTATCGATGCCAGGTCCCAGAGCGAGGGCGCCCCTGGGCTGACAGCTCTAGCTACCGTCAGGCAGCGAGAGCGAGCCGGTTGTTATCGGCATTTGTTGAAGTTGCCACGATGGATTAACGAGATCACGCGACATCCTCGGCCCGCTTCCCTTGAATCGACGTCCGAAGTCGAAACCGTTCACCCCCTCGTCGGGTTGTTCGTCGTACGCCGTCCATCGTACGTCGTCCGATCGGGTATCCGATCCTCAATACGGCAGCAGGAGATCCGCCACGACGGGGTTGTGGTCGGAGGGAATCGTTCCCGCGAACCTGCCATGGGACAGGCTGAGCACCTCGCGCCAGAACGTGACTTTCTCGCCCGGCGCGGCCCACACGTAGTCCTCGTTGCGGCCCTTGTGAGCCGGCGGGATGCGCGAGTAGAGGTTGCCGCTGTTGTACTTCCCCTGCTTGCGCGTCGGGGAGACAGCCTTCGAGTTCATGAAGTGCGCCCGCCGCATCGCGACACCCGGGCCGTCAAAGGTCACGCCGCCGCCGGTGTGCGAGTTGAAGTCACCGGCGTAAACGACGGGCAGGTGGTTGTGGTGCGCCGACCACTGGCGGCCGAAGGCGATCAGCCGCTTGGTCTCCGTGTAGCGCTCGTTGTTCGCCGCGG
>JAFAQI010000508.1 GCA_019246495.1 Frankiales bacterium
CATGATGTTGGACTTCTGAAGCTCGACCGGGTCCTTGTCGGACGCGCCGGCCTGCACTCGCTTGTAGTGGTTGTAGACGGCGACGGACAGCGTCTTCTTCGCGTTGTCCTGGCCGATCACATAGCCGTCGAGGAACTCGTAGATCTCTTTGGGCTTGGGGAGCTCGTCGAACTTGACGTCCGAGGACTCGGTGAGCTCTTCCTCGATGATCTCGTTGCAGAGGTCGATGCACTCGTCGCAGATGTAGACGCCCGGACCTGCAATGAGCTTCTTGACCTGCTTCTGGCTCTTCCCGCAGAAGGAGCACTTGAGCAGGTCGCCACCGTCACCGATGCGTGCCACCCAGACTCCTTCGTTCCGCTGACGTACCCGTGTCGGGCACGGGTCCACCGGGCCGGCCGGAGGACGTGCCGGCGGCCGGTTATGACGGTACCGCCTTACCTGCCTCCGCGGGGCCCCTTGCTGATCACTTCGGGCGAGTCGTGGGTCCTTCCCGCACCATCTGTAACGGGGTTTCGCGATTCCGGTGACCTACTGTCACCCGTTCGGCGTAGCGGACGGGAGCGAGCGCTAGCCCGGGAGAGCGGAAAGCTTGCGGCTCTGGATGACCTCGTCGACCAGGCCGTACTCCACGGCCTCCTCCGCGGTGAGGATCTTGTCGCGCTCGATGTCCTCGCGCACCTGGTCCTCGGTGCGGCCGGAGTGCCGGGCCAGCAGCGTCTCGAGCAGGCTTCGCATCCGGAGGATCTCGCGCGCCTGGATCTCGATGTCGCTGCCCTGGCCGCCGCCTTCGCTGTAGGGCTGGTGGATCAGGATGCGCGAGTTGGGCAGCGCGAACCGCTTCTTGCCGGTGCCCGCTGCGAGGATGACCGCGGCGGCCGACGCCGCCTGTCCCATGCAGACCGTCTGGATGTCCGGGCGGATGAACTGCATCGTGTCGTAGATCGCGGTGAGCGCGGTGAACGATCCGCCGGGCGAGTTGATGTAGACGTAGATGTCGCGGTCGGGGTCCATCGACTCGAGACACAGCAGCTGCGCCATCACGTCGTTGGCGGACGTGTCGTCGATCGGGGCGCCGAGGAAGATGATGCGCTCCTCGAACAGCTTCGTGTAGGGCGACATCTCCTTGATGCCGTACGACGTCCGCTCGACGAACGTCGGCAACACGTAGCGGTTGTGAATCTCGGCGAGGCGCGACGCGGCGCTCGGGGTCAGGTCAGGCATTCGGGTCTCCTTGTTGTGTTCGGCGGTCAGGAGACCGCGCCCTCGGAGGGCACCTGGTTGGCTCGGCTGACGACGTGGTCGACGAAGCCGTAGTCCTTGGCCTCGTCGGCGGTGAACCAGCGGTCGCGGTCGGAGTCCTTCTCGATCTGCTCGACCGACTGACCGGTGTGGAACGCGATGCGCTCCTGGAGCTTCTTCTTCGTGTAGAGCATCTGCTCGGCCTGGATGGCGATGTCACTCGCCGTACCACCGAAGCCACCGGACGGCTGGTGCATCATGATCCGCGAATGCGGCGTGGCGTAGCGCTTGCCCTTCGAGCCGGCACAGAGCAGGAACTGACCCATGCTCGCGGCGAGACCCAGCGCGACCGTCGCGACGTCGTTCTCGACGAACTGCATGGTGTCGTAGATCGCCATGCCAGCGGACACGCTGCCGCCGGGTGAGTTGATGTAGAGGTAGATGTCCCGCTCGGGGTCCTCGGCCGCGAGCAGCAACAGCTGCGCGCAGATCTGGTTGGCGATCGGGTCGTCGACCGCACTGCCGAGGAACACGATCCGCTCGCGGAGCAGCCGCTCGTAGACGGAGTCGTTGAGGTTCATCCCCGCCAGCGGGGCGCGGTTCTCGATCTCGTTCATAGGGGGAGGCTAGCCCGCGGCATCGTCGTACGCCGGGCGTGGCCGCGCTTGTTCGCTGTAGGAGTAGCGGTCAGCTCTCGTCGTCGGCGTCTGCGATGTCATCGGCGTCGGCTGACTCCGACATCTCGGACCCATCGGCCTCCGGGTCGAACTCCCTCGTGAGGTCGTCGAGGCTCACCGGTCGACCACTGGCGTCGGTGATCGTCGCGCGCTCGAGCACCAGCGCGAGCGCCTTGCCGCGCAGCACCTCGCTCATGAGCGCACCGAGCTGGCCGGACTGCACAACCTGCTGCGCGTATTGGTCGGCTCGCATCCCGGACTGCTGGGCACGGCGGACAATCGTGTCGGTGAGCTCGGCCTCGCCGACCTGAAGCTCTTCCTTGCGCGCGATCGCGTCGAGCACGAACTGCGCGCGGATCGCCTGCTCGGCACTCTCGGCGATGTCGGTGTCGATCTCGTCGACCGAGCGGCCTTCCATCGAGGCGTAGGCCTCTTTGGTGATGCCGGCGGCCTGGAGCTGCTGCTCCATCGTGCGCTTGCGGTAGGCGACCTCGTCGCTCAGCACGTGCTCCGGCATCGGCACGGTGACTCGTTCGAGCAGCACCTCGAGCGCGCGGTCGCGGGCCTGCACACCCTGCTGCAGCCGGCCGACCCGACCCAACCGGTCGCGCAGGTCGTCGCGCAGCTCGGCGATCGTGTCGAACTCGCTCGCGGTCTGCGCGAAGTCGTCGTCGAGGGCCGGCATCTCCTTTGCCTTCACCGACTTGACGGTGACGCTCGCCTGCGCAGTCTCTCCGCCACGCTCGCCGGAGCGCAGCTGCGTCTCGAACTCCTTCGACTCCCCCGCCGAAAGTCCGACGATCGCGTCGTCGAGTCCGGCGACGAGCGAATCGCTGCCGACCTCGTAGCTGAGGTTGGTCGCGGTCGCGTCCTCGATCGCCTCGCCGTCGATCGTCGCGGACAGGTCGAGCGAGACGTAATCGCCGCGCTCGGCCGGCCGCTCGACGCCCTTCAACGTCGCGAACCGTTCGCGCATCGACTCGATCTGCTCGTCGATCCGCTCGTCGGTGACTTCAGCGTCGTCGACGGTGACCGGGAGGCCGTCGAAGTCGGGGAGCTCGATCTCCGGACGCACGTCGACCTCTGCGGTGAACACGAGCTGGTCGCCGTCGGAGAACTGCGTGACCTCGATCTCCGGGTGACCGAGGATGTCGACGTCGTTCTCGCGCACGGCCTCGCCGTAAAGCTTCGGCAGCGCGTCGTTCACCGCCTCTTCGAGCACCGCGGAGCGGCCGACGTACTGGTCGATCATGCGCGGCGGCACCTTGCCGGGGCGGAACCCCTTGAGCCGGACCTGCTGACCGATCTTCTTGTACGCCGACTCGAGCGACGGCTTGAGCTCGTCGAACGGCACCTCGACCGTCAGCTTCACGCGGGTGGGGCTCAGCGTCTCGAGGGCGCTCTTCATCGGGGTCGGGCTCCTGTTGCCGGTCTCGTCTGGTCGGGGCGGGGAGACTCGAACTCCCGATCTCCTGCTCCCAAAGCAGGCGCGCTAGCCACTACGCTACGCCCCGCGGCGTCGCCCGAGTCTAGGGCTCCGTGCCTACGGCGACGCCCGTCCGCGGGCGTAGCTCAACGGCAGAGCCCCAGCCTTCCAAGCTGGTGGTGCGGGTTCGATTCCCGTCGCCCGCTCTGGAACGATGCAGTTCAATCCACTGCGGCCAGGACGGACTGGAAAGTTGAAGGCGCCTGCCCCTTCGGCCATGGAATATCGGCCGGCGCTCGACGGGGTGCGTTGCGTCGCCGTGTACCTCGTCCTCCTCTTCCACGGCGGCTTGGCCATCGCAAGCGGCGGCTTCATCGGCGTCGATCTCTTCTTCGTGCTCTCCGGCTTCCTGATCACCAACGTGCTGTTGACGGACATCGAGCGCTACGGCCGGGTCCGCTTCGGCAGGTTCTACTCGCGGCGGGCGCGGCGGCTGCTCCCAGCGGCGGTGGTCACTGTCGTCGCGACGAGCGTGGTGTTCCTGCTCATCGCGGGCGTCGTGGAGCGGTTGCCGCTGGTGCGCGATGCGCAGAGCTCGCTGCTCTACGTCGCCAACTGGCACTTCCTTCACGCGCAGAACGACTACTTCGCCAGCGGCGTATCCAAGAGTCCATTCCTGCACTTCTGGTCGCTCGGGATCGAAGAGCAGTTCTATGTCGTGTTCCCCCTCCTGCTGATGCTGCTGTGCCGGTTCGGACGAGGTCGACGGGTGACGATCGCCGGGCTCGGGCTGCTCTTTGCGCTCTCTCTCCTGGCGCAACTGCATTGGGCGGGCGCTGACCCCAACCACGCCTATTACGGCACGGACGCCAGGGCCTACCAACTGCTTGCCGGCGCCTTGCTCGCCTTCGCCCTGCGCGGGCGGCGGCCGAGGCTCACCCTCCGCGCGGCCAGTCTGGCGTCGGGGGCAGGACTGATCGCCATGTTGCTCCTGGGCAGCGGCCTCGTGGCGATGAGCGTGTCCCATCGCGGCGTCGCCGCAACCGCGGCCGCGACGCTCTTGCTGGCTGGGCTGACCTGGTCGGAAGCTGGCTGGGTCGGTCGATGGCTGTCGCGGCCGGTCCCCCGGTATCTGGGTGGGATCTCCTACTCGACCTATCTGTGGCACTGGCCCGTGATCGTCGTGCTGTTGAAGCTGACGTCGCTGGGCGCACTCGAGGTGACCGCGGCAACCGCCGTGCTGGCCACCGGACTCGCGGCCCTGTCGACGGCGTGTCTCGAGATGCCGATCCGGCGTGCCCCTCGGCTCGACCCGATCAACTGGAGAACCGTTGCTGCCGGAGTCGGCGCATGCGCGCTTGTCGCAGCACTCGTCGTGCCGCCGGTCCTGCGCAGCAACCAGCGTCCCCTCATCACGACGGCGGAGGATGCCGCGCGCCCGGCCGCTGCCACGGCCAGGCTCCGGCTGCTCCGCCGCCACCAACACCATCTCGCGCGTTCCCGATCGAACCGCCGCGCCCGGGTGCCGTCGCTCGACTGGAACGCCATCGCTGGAAGCAATGGACCTGGCCGGACATGTGGCGCCCAGGACCCGCAGAGATGCGTCGTGGTCCCCGGTCATGGACTGTCAGTCCTGCTGGTGGGCGACAGTCACGCCCGGATGCTGGCGCCGGTGCTGATCAGCCTCGCGCACAAGTACGGGTTCACGCTGTCGTTGAACGCACTCTCGGGATGCCCCTGGCAAGCGGACATCTCCAACCTGCACGACCCGCCGGCGGCGCAGGCGGCCTGCACCGCCGCGCGGGGTCAGTGGTACCGTGACGTGCTACCCAAGCTGCGGCCGAACATCGTGATCCTCGCCGAGTATGCACGCGACAACCCCGCCATCTACGGCCACACCCTCGTGCGCACCGGCGGCTCACACGAGTCCTTGCACCAGCTCCTGCAAGCGACGACTAAGCAGACCCTGGCCCAGATCACCGCGACCGGAGCCCGCGCACTGATCATGAACAGCATCCTGGTCAGCAGCTTCGATCCGCTCGTCTGCCTGTCGCGCGTCAAGTACGTCGACCAGTGCGACGTCCCGGCGCCGAGCCATCCGCCGTTCAGCGATCAGATCTACGCCGAGGCTGCCCGATCGATCGCGAACGTGTTCACCTTCGACATCAACCGAATCGTTTGCCCCACGGAACCGATCTGCCATCCGATGATCGGACCCCTGCCGGTCTGGCGAAACTTCAACCACTACACCCCTCAAGTCCTGATCCATTACCAGGACCAGATCTGGGCGACCATCAAGCAAAGTGGAGCCCTCCAAGGTCTCTCCTCTTCATAGATGAGTTCGGGGCGTCGGCATCGTCTGACCCAGGGAGCGCACCCCCCACCCCGCCTGGAGCAGACGTGGCCACGTACGTGATCTATTTCAACCAGCAATGGGTCGGCGACCACTCGGACGAGTGGTTCCGCGAACGCGGGCGCCTGGCGACGGCGGTCGTCGACGAGATGAAAGAAGCCGGCGTTCATGTCTTTGCCGGCGGCCTCGAGGAGGACCACAAGGCGGCGTTCTCCGTCGACCCTGACGGCACCATCAGCCCCGGACCGCATGCCCCGACCGATGAGTACCTCGGTGGACTGACCATCGTGGACGTGGCTGACGACGAAGCCGCTCAGCTGTGGGCCCGCAAGATCGCAGCCGCGTGCGGCTGGCCACAGGAAGTCCGCCGCGCATACTGATCAGCCGACCGGGCGTGGTCGCCGTTGCACCCGACGAACGCGTCGAGTCACATGCGTACGCGGGCTCAGACGCCGCCTTCGCGGGCGCTGAGCACGCAGAACTCATTGCCTTCCGGATCGGCGAGCACGATCCAGGTGTTCTCCGCGCGTTGCCCGACGTCGACGCGCGTCGCGCCGAGCGACTCCAGCCGCGCGACTTCTGCATCGCGGTCGTCGGGAGCCAGGTCGATGTGCAGCCGGTTCTTCCCGGACTTCGCCTCGGCGACCGGGACGAAGACGAGTGCCGGATAGGTGTCGTCGTCCACCGCGGCGACGACTTCGTCCTCGGCCTCGTACACGATCTGCCAACCGAGCGCCTTCGCCCACCACTCGGCGAGAGTCTTCGGGTTCTGACAGTCGATGACAACGGTGTAGAAGCGCACGGTCATGCCGCCACCCTTTCGGACCCGTCGGGCGTGCGACAAACGAATTGTCATCGCACAGGGTTCGCCCGCCATGCTGTGCGATCGTGCCCGGCATGGAGAGCGTCTACGAAGCTGCCGGCGGTGCCGAGGGCTTGCTCCGCCTCGCCGAGGCGTGGCACGAGCGGGTGATGGCGGACGAGGTCGTGAGCCACGCCTTCAGCCACGGATTCGAGCCGGACCACACGGAGCGCCTTGCGGCCTACTGGGTGGAGGCGCTCGGCGGTCCTGCGGCGTACTCGCGGCGGTATGGCGACGAGACGTCGGTCGTCCGGACACACAGCGGCCACGGCATCCACGAGGAGATGGACCAGCGCGCCATCGACTGTTTCGATCACGCACTCGAGGACACCGGCCTCACGTCCGAGCCGTTGCGGCAGGTGCTGCACGACTACTTCGCCTGGGCCACGACGACAACGATGGCGCGCTACCACGAGTCCGCCGACGACGTGCCGGATGCGATGCCCATCCCGCACTGGACCTGGACCGGGCAGGTCACGTGAGCCGTCAGGCCGGGCGGCGGACGTCCAAGCGTTCGGAAAGCGGCTCGAAGCCGGCCGACGCGTAGGTGCCGACTGCGGTGACGTTTCGGCTCGGCGTGCACACCCAGGCGCTCGACGAGCCCAGCTCACGCAGGGCGGCGACCGACGCGACAGTGATCGCGGTGCCGAAGCTGCGACCACGATGCTCCCGGTGCACGCCCACTGGCTCGAGCAGACCCGGTCTCCCTGGACCGGCGGACCAAACCGTCGCCGCGGCCACGGCGGTGCCGCTCTCGTCGTAGCCGAGCAGGCAGCGAGCGTCGGCGTACGGCGCACAAGAGGCCATCGAGCGCCAGCTGTCGTAGGTGAACGTGGAGTTGTCGAACGCCGAGACATGTACGGCGACTCGCTCGTGCGCCAGGTCCGGGTCGACGACCGCGATCCGCAACCCCCACTCCTCCGCCGGCCGATCCCCCACGGACGCCGAGAGCTGGCGGCGCAATGGGGTCCACGCTTCGTCGAGCGACCAGCCGCGACGCACCAGCACGTCCTGGAGAACTGCGCCAGGCGGAGACTCGACGGCGACCGACCCTGCCGGCAGCACGCCGCGCTCGGCACGTGTGACGTCGTCAGCGATCCGTTCGGCGAGCGACTCGTCCCGGCCTAGGTCGGGGGCAAGCGTCAGCCGCAGCACCGTCGGGCCGTCGAGCAGTCCGATCGCGACGATGCGACCGGCGCGCCGCCAGACGCGGACAGCCTCCGCGGTCACCTGCGCGCCGAACCGCCAGAACCAGCCGATGTCTCCGGGATGCAGCTGGATCGGCGCGTCGTCGTCCTGCCACTCGCGCAGCGCGGCGACGACCTCGGTCAGGCCGGCGACGTCCGGCGTGACAACGGTGACGGGCATCCGCCGATCACACGCCATCGCGACCAGCCGCGCACGTGAGTTTCCGGCGCGGACGAGGGGACGACTGCCGCGCGGGAGGCGCGTTACTGCGCGAGTGCCGGTGTGCGCCCGCGGGCGAACCACGCGACAGCAACGATCGCGCCGAGCGGGATCTCGATGAGGTAGCTGAAGACGCGGAACAGGATGACGCCCGACGCAGCCGCGGCCGGGTCGGCACCGAAGCCGGCGAGCACCGCCGTCGCCGCTGTCTCGACGAGACCGACGCCACCCGGCGTGAACGGCACCAACGTCAGCAGGCGCTCGACCGCGAACACAGCGAGCACCGCCGTGGGTGATACCTCGACACCGAGCGCGGCGAGACAGAACCACAGCAACGCCATCTGGAGCACCGGGTAACCGATGCCGCCGATGAGGAACGCCGCCCAGCCCTGCCGCAGGACCTGCGCGCACTGCTCGCGGACCAGCTTCAGCGCGGCGACGAGCTGCGCGCGCAGCGAGCCACGCCACCAGCGCACGACCACGACAGTCGCGACGACGATGATTCCGACGGCCACACCCATCGCGAGCGCGGTCTTCTTGCCTGGGTGGGCAAGGTTGATGGCCAGCGGCGGCATCGACACGAGCGCGAAGATGCCAAGGGCGGCGATCGCGACCTTGACGAGTACGACGACGAGGTTGCTGATCGTCGTGAACGCCGTGATCTGCACGCGGCTGTAACCCCACGACCGCAACATCGCGTAGTTGAGCCCGATCCCGGCCGCGCCGCCGAACGGCAACACGTTGGAGACGCTGCTGCCGCCGAGGTTCAACGCAAAGGCGCGACGACGGCTCAGCCCGGGCAGCGCGCTGCGCAAGACATAGGTGTGCATCCAAAGGCCGGCGGCCCACACCGCGATCAGCGAGATGATCTGCCACGCCTGCAGACCGGCAACACGATCGGCAGTGTCGTCCCAACCGACGCCCGCCGTGCGGGGCAGTACGACGACGAGAAGCCAGCCGGCCGCGGCTAGCGAAAGCGCGCCGGCGACGAGACGAACGGCCCGACGCACCTGGCCAGTTTAGCGACGTACATCAACGAACACCTCGTCCATCCGGCCCATTTCGGGCGAGTCGCCCACGCTCACGAACCATTCCCGACCCAGAACCACTCGCGACAGCGGCCACGGCACCCGCGAGAGCAGCCGCACCGTGCGCACGTCGTCGCTGCCGCCCGCCTGCGAGGCATGAGCCGCCAGCGCGGCGCGCTTGGCCCGGACCTGTCGGCGTACGTCGACGACGTGCGTGATCTCCTCCGGCGCAGAGAAAGCGTCGGCGAACGCGTCGGCGGCCGTCCCGTCGACGCGGATCCCCAACCGCCCGAGCAGGCGCAAGCTGCGAAGCAGCACGGCCCGATCCACCGTGGCGGCGAGCACGGTCGAGACTTCCGCCAGCCGCGCGGCGGCTATCCCCGCGTCGTGGACCCGCACGTGGTCGCGATGGCCATAGCCGCCGCGCGCGTCGTACACCGTCAGCACAGCCGGCCGCTCCTCGACGAGCACGGCGGCGAGGCGCCCGGCCACCTCGTCGAGCGGCGCCGCGCACAACGACCCCGCCGGCGGCTCAGCCGGATCCCGGAAGCCCGAGTCGCCGTAGCCGAGGCTGACCACGCGGGCCACGCCCAGGATCTCCGCCGCGCGTTCGAGCTCGGCCAGCCGGCGGGCACCCAGCGCCGCCCGGTCCGCCGCCAGGCCGAGCTCGCCGGCCGTGGCGACGACCGCCACCACCCGGTGGCCCAGCGCCGCCGCCTTCGCAAGAGTCCCGCCGGTCAACAGCGCTTCATCGTCGGGATGCGCGTGGAAGGCCACTAAGGTGGTAGGCGCGCCGGCGCTCCCCTGGTCGGCCGACGGAGCGGCAGCGGTGCTCAACGCGAGTCACCTCGACTACAGCAGGTGCGCATGCGGGTCCTTCACGTCACGGACGCCTACCTTCCCCGAGTCGGTGGCATCGAGATGCACGTGCACGACCTCGCCCGCGCGCAGATGGCCGCCGGCGACGACGTCGCCATCCTCACACTGACCCGGTCGCAAGGCGCTGCGTCCGCGCCGGTCGGCTCGCGCGTCCTGCGTCCCGGCGACCGCGCGCAGGTCTGGGACAAGGCGGCGTTCCTGTGGCGACACCGCAAGCTCGGTGAGCTCGAGGGCTTCGACGTCGTGCACACGCACTGCTCCACGATGTCGCCGCTGTCCTACGCGACGCTCGGTTCGGCGCGGATTCCGACGCTGATGACGGTGCACTCCCTGTGGCGGCGCTACACGGCGTTCTACCGCGCGGCCGACTACGCGCTCGGCTGGAGCAAGTGGCCGGTGAGCTGGTCGGCTGTCAGCCACACCGCGGCTGACGCCGTACGCCGGGCTGCCGCGCGCCCGCTCGACGTCGCGGTGCTGCCCAACGGAGTCGACCTCGACGCCTGGCAGCCGGTCCCCCGCGATCCGGACGGCGGCCACCTCCGGATGCTGTCCGTGATGCGGCTGGCGGCACGCAAGCGACCGATGCCGCTGCTCCGGATCCTGCGCAGCGTCCGCGCCGCCGTGCCCGAGACGACGCGAGTCACCGCGACGATCGTCGGCGAGGGCCCGCAACGCGAGTCGATGGAGAAGTACCTCCGCCGCCACGGCATGACGGAGTGGGTGCGCCTCACCGGGCATCTGCCCCGACCCGAGATCGCCCAGGTCATGGCGCGCTCCGACGTCTTCGTCGCACCCGCGATCCTCGAGTCCTTCGGCATCGCCGCGCTGGAAGCGCGCGCGTGCGGCCTGCCGGTCGTCGGCCGGCTCGGCACCGGGCTCAGCGACTTCATCGGACCCGAGGACGGCGTGCTCGTCGACAGCGACCGCGCCATGGCGCACGCTCTCGCCGGTCTCGCCACGCGACCGCTCGTCGCGGACGGCCTCGACCGCGCAGCACTCGCGTCAATGAGCTGGGCGTCGGTCGTCGATCGCACCCGCGAGCTCTACGTTGCTGCGGGCGCGCGCGATCTCGTCTCCAGTGGCGTCCAGCCGGGGCGACGCCAAGCGTCGTGAGTACGACGACGACGCGGCCGCCGCGGGCAGGTGCCCGAGCGTCCGGACGATCACCGCTGCGCGTGCTGATGCGGCGCCTGCCGTGGTGGGCCGAGCTCGTCATCGCGGTCGTCACCTACGAGCTCTACAACGCCGTACAGAGCCTGACGAGCGGTTCGATCCGCCAGGCGGATGCCCACGGCCGAGCCATCACGAGCTTCGAGCACGACGTCCACATCTGGATCGAGAGCAGCGTCAACCGCTTCGCGACCGCGCATCACTACGTCGGGCTGGTCGGTGGTTACTACTACGAGCTGGCCCACGTCACCGTGACGCTCGGCGTACTCGCTTATCTCTGGCGGCGGCGGCCTGACGTCTACGCGTTGCTGCGCAACACCCTGCTCGGCCTCAGCCTGGTCGCCCTGCTCGTCTACTGGCTCTGGCCGGTGTCGCCGCCGCGGTTCGTCGTCAGCGGCCTCACGGACACGCTCGTGCGCAACGACATCCTCGGTGCCGCGCACGTCCACGAAGGCCTGGTCAACCTCTACGCCGCAATGCCGAGCCTGCATGTCGCCTGGGCGACCTGGTGCGCCGCGGCCGTCGTACTGACCCAGCGCAGTCGCTGGCGGCATCTCGCCTGGGGCTATCCGCTCCTCACGACGGTTGCCGTCGTCGCGACCGCCAACCACTACGTCATCGACGCGCTGGCCGGAGCGGCGCTCGCCGGAGTCGCGCTGGCCATGGCCGTTCGGTGGACAAATCGTCACTGGATGGCTGAGAAGGCAACCGATCGGCGGATGGCGGAGACAGCAGGGCGTAACAACGATCGAGGTGGAAGCGATTACCCCCCGAAGGGGTGATGAGGTTTCGCCCTCGCCGTGCCGATAGGACGATCGTGAACGTGCCCAACCCACGCAAGCGCGCGGCCTCAGTGACGACCGCGGCGCTGCTCGCCGCCCTGGCCGCCGTGCCCGCCGCCGTTCCCGCGTCAGCGGGTGGCCACCACAGCCCCTACACGACGAACTGCCCGCCGGCCGAAAGCCTCATCCGCGGGACGACGTGGCACACCCACCGCCTCGCGCCGGGTGTCGTGCTCCAGGAAGGGCAGCGGCACGACCACTTCGAGGGCCAGATCGGCACGGTCGACATGCACGTCCTCACCGTCGCCACCCTCACCAAGCACGTGCACTTCGCGCCGCTCATGCACAGCCTCGCGGAACGCAGCAAGCTGTCGGAGCTGGCTTCCGGCAAGCGCCGGCTCATCGCCGCGACGAACACCGGCTTCTACGACTTCCGCTTCGGCACCCCGCAGGGTCCCGTTGTCACCAACGGCGTCCCGCTCCTTGCCTACCGCAGCCCCAAGACGGTCGTCGGGTTCACCGCCGACAAGCACGTGCAGGCCGCCCAGCTCGCTCTTGCCGGCACGGTCAAGGCGGATGGAGTCACCTTCCCGTTGGCCGCGCTCAACGTGCTCGACCCGCCCACGGGACTGACCGCCTACACCTCGCGGTGGGGCTCGCAGTACATCCCGCTGCCGCGCGACGCCGTCGCCCGTTACGTCAACGGCGGGCGCGTCACCTCGAGTGCGGGCCGCTACAACAACGCACCGTCCAGCGGCTACCTGCTCGTCGCGCGTGGGCAGAGCGCCTACAACTTCGTCCGGTCGACGCTGCACAACGGCGACACCATCTCGGCCACGACCTCGACCCGGTCGACCGCCCGAGCGGCGTTCACCCAGGCCTACGCCGTGGGCACGCAGGTCGTCGTGAACCACCAGGCGCGGACCAACATGCTCTGCCGCCGCGAGTACCCACAGCCTGCACGCACCGCGATCGGCTTCGCCGACAAGGGACGCAAGCTGATCCTCGCGATCATCGCCGACCACCCCGGCACGACGCTGCACGGTCTCGACACCAACCAGGTCGCCCGCGTCATGCTGGACCTCGGCGCGAGCCAGGCCTACATGTTCGACGGCTCCGGCTCCACCGAGCTCCTCGCCCGGCTGCGCAGCCATCCGCACACGCTGAGCCTGCGCAACTACCCGGCGGACGGCGGTGCGAAGTACGAGCGCCCCATGCCCGTGGGCCTCGGCATCTACTACACCGGCTGACGAGCCGGCTCAGGCTTCCGCAGGCTGCGTTCCCTCGCTAGTTACCACTCGCGGAGAAGTGCTGATAGTCGGGCGCGCTCCACACGCCGCCCCATCCCCAGCCGACGGCCCGGAACGCGAGCACCGGCGCTGACCCGGACACCACCATGCCGGGCCGGACGTTGCTGCGGTCGAGCCAGGGCCGGCCGCCCGGCGGCAGCACCTTGCCGTCGAGCAGATACGGGTTCTCCAGCGGGTCGATGTCGACCGCGGCGCCGTACGCGTGTTCCGACCAGTGCTTCGGCCCGTTCGCGACGGCGTAGCGGCAGTTGAACGCCGACGTGTTGTCGTGCGCCATCGAGCGGTTGTCGTTTCCGCCGTACGCCGCCACCGGCCGCATCTGCCGGATCGGGAAGCGTGCGTCGTAGAGCGAGCGAAACACGGAGACGAGCGCGTTGGTGGCCGAGGCGGCGGCGATGAGCGTCCCAGTATGCGACTGCTGGTCGAACCCCCAGTAGGTGAGCGAGATCGCGCGCAGTTCCGAGGGGCCCATGGGACAACCGGCGTGCCAGCTCTTGCCGAGGTCCGCCGCCGTGACCCGCGTCGCGTGCCAGCTGAAGGGCGCCGCCACGACGACAGCATGCGTCGGGTGCGGAGGCGGCCTGCGGTGGTGCGGGTGCCGATGGGCCGGCGGTGTCGCGACGATCGTCGGTCGCGGGCTCAGTCCGGGGCGCGGCGGCGCTGTCCTCGCGGATCCGGAGCTGCAACCCGCCACCACGACGACGGCCATCGCAGCAAGAGCCGTGAGCTGCCGCCGCCCGGGTTTCATGTCGCAACCAGGGTATGACCGTCTCGTAGCCTCGACACGTGCCGAACCCGCGACAAGCCGCCGCCGCGCTGCTTGTGGCGATGGGCGTCGTGACGGGCAGCTCGGCCGCCATCGCCGCACCTGTCGACGTCGGCGCGCGGCAGAGCGCGAGCCGCGTCGCATTGCCCGATCCCCGGGACCTGCGCGGCGTGCACGACGCGCGTCAGCTGGTCGTTGTCACTGCGACCGGTTACGGCGCGACGACCGCGACCGTGCGCGTGTTCCGCAAGCGGTCCGATGGATGGCATCGCGTGATGGGGCCGTGGTCGGCGTGGATCGGCTACAACGGCTTCGCTGCGCGAGGCGCCAAGCGCGAGGGTGACGGTCGCACGCCGACCGGTTCGTTCCACTTCTCGTTCGCCTTCGGCGCCGGCGCCAACCCGGGCACCCGTTACGGCTGGCGGCGTACCCGCTCCACGAGCTACTGGGATGACGACTCGGCCAGCGCGAACTACAACCGCTGGGTCGACTCGCGGCGCGGCAACCCCGGCCGCAGCCCGGAACCCATGCAGGTGCGGCCCTACCGGCTCGGGCTGGTGATCGGCTACAACACGGCGCGCACTCCCGGGCGCGGCAGCGCGATTTTTCTGCATGTGACGCACTACAGCGCGACCGCGGGTTGCGTGACGTTGTCCTACGCCGAGATGCATCGGCTGCTGCGCTGGCTGCGACCGGCACTGCATCCGCGCATCATCATGGGGACGGAGTCCGCGGTCCGCCGCTGATGCGCGGCACGAGCGGCCACCACGTGCGAGCGCGGACGCTTCCGCACCAGACGCCCGCGCCGTAAGCCACGTCGTCGAGCAGGGCGGCAGCGACGCGGCGAGGCCGGCCGAGTCCGGCGGCCGGCTGGCGCGCGTCCTCGAGCAGAGGCAGCAGCACGGCGACTCCCGACGTCACCGCGAGCCGCCGGCGGCGTCCCATGACCGCGACGAGCAGCACCGGCCCGGTCCACACCGGCACTGCCCAGCGCAGCAGACCGACGGCTGGCCGGCGCGGCGCGGAGCTCGCGACCTCGCGCGCGACCTCGGCCGGGATCCGGCCGCGCCGTCGCTCGCGATCGATCGCATAGAGCGCGAGCAGTCCCGACAGTGGCGGTCCCGACAACCGCTCGGTGTGCCGCGGGGCGAGGGCGCCGGCGCTGGTTCCGTACCGAAACCGCCTGGCCAGCCACGCGGTCCACTGCTGCGGCTCGTCATGGTGCGCGACGACGTCGGGCTCGTAGCGGACGACGCCGCCGGCGTCGACGAGACGCCAGCAGAGGTCGACGTCTTCACCGACCCGCAACGCCTCGTCGAAACCGCCGACCAAGTCGAGCGCCTGGCGCCGTACGACGAGCACGGTCGTCGGGACGTAGGCCACCCGCCCACCCGGACGAACGTCCGCCGGACATGGACCGAGATCCAGCGGAGAGTGGCCGGCAGCGAAGCGCTGCACCGTCGACCTCGCATCACCTGCGGGACGGATGCGCGGCGCGACCGCGACCACCTCCGGATCGGCGAGGTGCGCGGTGAGCTGCTCGATGTCCGCAGTCGCGACGGTGCAGTCGCTGTCGATGAACGCGACAGTCTCGACGTCAGGATCCACGGCCGCGCATCCGGCATTGCGTGCGCCGGCCGGGCCGCGGTTGTCGGCGAGCCGCAGCAACCGGGCACCGTGCCTCGACGCGACCGATGCAATCGCACCGGCGTCGGCGGATGCGTCGTCGACGACGACCACCTCCGCGCCGGCCAGCCCAGCCAGACATCGGTCGAGTGCATCCGCGCGATCCCGGACCGGCACGACGCACACCACCCGGCTTGCCATTCGCGATGGCAGCGGCGGCAGCGGGTGCGCCAGGCCGGCACCGACAAGCCGGCCGGCTAGCGCAGCGTCACTGGCGTCCGCCACCGCCCCGCCGGCGAGCAACGCCGCGGCGCGTCTTGAACC
>JAFAQI010000347.1 GCA_019246495.1 Frankiales bacterium
GACGTGCAGCGCCGGGTGCCTCGGGCCAGGTTGGTGCTCCAGCTTGACGAGCCGAGCCTGCCCGCGGTCCTTGCCGGCGCGGTGCGGACGGCGAGCGGGCTCGGCCGGGTGCCGGCCGTCGACCCGACCGTCGTGGCGGCAGCCCTGCGCGACGTCGTTGCGGCGGCGGGCGACGATGTGCCGGTCGCCGTGCACTGCTGCGCCGCCGATGTCCCGCTGGGCGTCATCCAGGACGCGGGCGCGGCCGTCGCGTCGTTCGCGCTGGACGTCGCCGTCCTCGACCCGGCCGAGGTCGCGGAGCGGGTCGAGCGCGGCCTCGGCCTGTGGGTGGGGATCGTGCCGTCGAGCGGTCCGGGCGTCGCGCCTGCCGTGCGTGAGGTCGCCGACCCGCTGCGCCGGTTCTTTCACCGCATCGGGCTCTCGCTCGAGTCGCTCGTCGCCGCGACCACGGTGACGCCGACCTGCGGCCTCGGCGCCGCTTCCGACGGCTGGGCGCGCACCGCTCTCGGGCTCGTCCGGCGGACGGCCCGGGTGCTGGCGGAGGCGCCGGAGGTCGTCGCGGGATGACGACCGACCCCGCCGGCGTACCGGTCGAAGTGCTCCAGCGGCATGCCGATCTCGCGCGCGACATCGAGGATCTGGCCTACCGCTACTACGTGCTCGCCCAGCCGACGGTCTCCGACGCTGAGTACGACGAGAAGATGCGCGCCCTGTCGGCGATCGAGGACGAGTGGCCGGCGCTGCGGACACCGGACTCGCCCACGCAGAAGGTCATGGAGTCGCTGTCCACGGACTTCGCCGCGGTCACACACCTTCAGCGGCTGCTGTCGTTGGACAACGTCTTCACTGACGAGGAGTTCGCGGCGTGGGCGCAGCGCGCAACCCGCGAGGTCCCCGTGCCTGCGTGGCTGTGCGAGCTGAAGATCGACGGTCTTGCGATCGACCTCGTCTACGAAGGCGGCCGGCTGGTGCGGGCCGCGACGCGGGGCGACGGGACGACGGGCGAAGACGTGACGCTCAACGTCCGGACGATCGCCTCCGTGCCCGCCAAGCTCGAGGGCGCAGATGTGCCCGCGTTACTCGAGGTGCGCGGCGAGGTCTTTCTGCCGACCGCGGCGTTCGCCGAGCTGAACGAGCGGCTGGTCGCCGAGGGACGCGCGCCGTTCGCCAACCCCCGCAACGCAGCGGCCGGGTCGTTGCGGCAGAAGGACCCGCGGGTCACCGCGACCCGACCGCTGGCCATGACCGTGCACGGCATCGGTGCGCGCGAGGGGTTCGACCCGCCGTCGCAGTCCGCCGCCTATGAACGTCTGCGCGAACTCGGCCTGCCGGTCTCGGAGCGCTACGAGGTCGCCGACTCACTCGAGGGCGTGCAGCGTTACGTCGCGCAGTGGGGCGAGCACCGGCACGACGTCGAGCACGACATCGACGGCGTTGTCATCAAGGTCGACTCGCTCGCGTTGCAGGGGAGGCTCGGTGCGACCTCCAAGGCGCCGCGCTGGGCAGTGGCGTGGAAGTACCCGCCCGAAGAGGTGACCACGAAGCTCAACAACATCTTCGTCAACGTCGGCCGCACGGGACGGGTGACGCCGTTCGCCTCGCTCGAACCGGTGCATGTCGGCGGCGTGACCGTCAGCACCGCGACGTTGCACAACGCCGACGAGGTGAAGCGCAAGGGCGTGCTGATCGGCGACACCGTCGTCGTACGCCGGGCCGGCGACGTCATCCCGGAAGTCGTTGGTCCGGTCGTGGACCTCCGCGACGGCAGTGAGAAGCGCTTCCGCATGCCGACGAAGTGTCCCGAGTGCCGCACCCCACTGGTGCGGCCCGAGGGCGAGGCCGACACCAGATGCCCCAACACCGCAGGGTGTCCCGCGCAGCTGCGCGAAGCCGTGTTCCACTTCGCCGGCCGCGGCGCGCTGGACATCGACGGCCTCGGTTACGAGACCGCGACGGTCCTCCTGGACAACGAACGCCTCCGCGACATCGGCGATGTCTTTCACCTGACGCCAGAGTCGTTCGCCGGGTTGCGCGGGTTCGGCGACAAGAAGGTCGCGCAGATCCTCACCGGCCTGGAGGCGGCCCGGCAACGACCGCTCTGGCGGTTGCTCGTCGGGCTGTCGATCCGCCACGTCGGGCCGACCGCCGCGCAGGCGCTGGCCCGCGAGCTTCGTTCCGTCGACGCGATCGCCGCGGCCGATCCGGCGACCCTCGCCGCGGTCGAGGGCGTCGGACCGACGATCGCCGCCGCCGTCACCGAGTGGTTCGCCGACCCGCGGCACCAAGAGCTCGTGGAGCGGATCCGCACCGGCGGCGCGCGGATGGTCGACGAGGGCCCGGTCGGCGGACCAGGTCCGCTCGAGGGTCTCAGCATCGTCGTCACGGGCACGTTGTCCGGCTTCAGCCGCGACGCCGCCACCGCCGCGATCCAGGAGCGCGGGGGAAAGGTCGTCGGCTCCGTCAGCAAGAAGACGTCCTACGTCGTGGTCGGCGACTCGCCCGGGAGCAAATACGACAAAGCCGTGAGTCTCGGCGTTCCGGTGCTGGACGAGGCGGCCTTCCGGGCACTGCTCGAGGACGGGCCGGCCGCGGTCACCGCGGAGACGGGCGAGTCGGAGTAGGCCGGTACGGCCCGGTCGGACTCTCAAGAATTGCCCAGATGGGCCGATACACCGCACGGGCCCCGCTCCGTCTTTCCCCGACCCCGGAGGTGACATGCCCAGCGAGGACGAGGCGCGCAATCTCGCCCCGCGCAACGGCACCTTCTGGGTCTA
>JAFAQI010000233.1 GCA_019246495.1 Frankiales bacterium
TCGGCGGCGAGGGTGCACTGCTCGCGGCCTTGTCGGCGAAGCGCACCGGGCGGATGCGCGACATCGTCGAGACGATCCAGGCGGAGCAGGATCACGTGATCCGCGCCGACCTTGGCGGTGTGCTCGTCGTGCAGGGTGGTCCAGGCACGGGCAAGACCGCGGTGGCACTGCATCGAGCGGCGTACCTGCTCTATTCGCATCGCGACACGCTCGCGCGCAGCGGCGTGCTGGTGCTCGGCCCCAGCGCGGTGTTCCTTCGTTACATCGAGCAGGTGCTGCCGTCGCTCGGCGAGACCGGTGTCGTGCTTTCGACGGTTGATTCGCTGGTGCCGGGCGTTGCGGTGACGGCGGTCGACACTCCTGCTGCGGCTGCCCTGAAGGCGGACGTTCACATGGCCGAGCGGTTGGCCTCGCACGTCGCGTCGTACGAACGGGTTCCGGACGAGCCGCTCGCCGTCGCGTGGGACGAGCACGAGCTCGTGCTGACTCCACAGCACGTCGCGACCGCGCGGTCCCGCGCGCGGCGTTCGGGTCGGCGGCACAACCGCGCGCGTTACGTGTTCGCGAAGCAGTTGCTCCGCGTCCTCGTCGGGCAGGTCAACGCCGCCGATCCGGAACTCGCGGGCAAGAAGTGGGTCGTGCGCGGCATCCTGCGCAGCGACGAGTTCCGCGCCGTTGTCAACGACCTGTGGCCGCTGATCAGCGCGACCGAGGTCGTCGAGTCGATGCTCGAGAAGGCGACCGGTCCACTGCACCGTCAGCGCGGGTCGGGCTGGACCTCTGCCGACGTCGCGCTGGTCGACGAAGCGTGGGCGCTCGTCGGCGATCCCGGCGAGGTGCTCGAGATGGCTGCGCGCCGTCGGCAACAGCAAGCAGATGTGCAGTACGCCCGCGAGGTCATCGCGGCCACCGGCGTCGCTGGCCGGGTGGACGCGGAAGCGCTCGCGGCGCGGTACGCCGGGGCATCCGGTTCGGAGAGTGTCGCGGAGCGGGCCGGGCGGTCCGCGGCGTGGCACTACGGCCACGTCATCGTCGACGAGGCGCAGGAGCTCTCGCCGATGCAGTGGCGGATGGTGCTGCGTCGCATTCCCAACCGGTCGATGACCGTCGTCGGCGACGTCGCGCAGACCTCGGCGCCGTGGGGAACGTCGGCGTGGGGCGACGTGTTCGAGCCGGTTGCTCCTGGCCGGTGGCGAGCCGTCGAGCTGACCGTCAACTACCGAACGCCGTCCGAGGTGATGGAGGTCGCGGCCGACGTTCTGCACGCCGTTGATCCGGCGGCGACGGTGCCGACCTCGGTGCGGGACAGCGGCCAACCGCCGGTGGCCGTCCGGGCGGACGTGTCGATGCTCGGCAAGACCGCTGCGGAGCTTGCCGAGCGCGAGCTCGAGCTGGTCGACGGCGGCACGGTCGCGGTGCTGGCTCCCGCCGGAATCGTCGACGACGTGCACGCGGCGGTTGCCGAGCGGCTACCTGCCGAGACGTCGGGCGAGCCGCTCGAGACGAGCGTGTCGGTGCTGTCGGTGACCGCTGCCAAGGGCCTGGAGTTCGACAGCGTCATCCTCGTCGAGCCGGCCCGCGTCGTCACGGGCGGCGACAACGGACTGCGTGATCTCTACGTCGCGCTGACCCGGCCGACGCAGCGCCTCTCGGTCGTCCATGCCGAGCCGCTGCCGACGGCGTTGTCCCGGCTCGGCTAACCGCTAGATCTGGCCGCTCAGATGTGACGCGAGGAAGCGCAAGGCCTTTGGCGTCGTACGCCGCCAGAACGAGTTGTCGTGACAGCCCGACGTGATCCCACCGACCGCACCGGGCACCCGCCGCAGCAACATTCGCGCCGTGGGCGCGAACGGGTCGGCGCCACCGCAGTCGATGCGGACCGGCGTGCCGCGCAGGTCGGCCAGGTGGTTCCAGAGCCCGTAACGCTGCCAGTCGGCCGCGGAGTCGAACGTGTCCGGATGCCCGGACAACGCGTCCGAGTAGCTGGGGAAGACCGCCGGACTCATCGCCGCGACAGCGCCGAGCAGATCGCGCTGCTGCTGGGCGAGCAGCAGCACACCGAAGCCGCCCATCGACCAGCCGATGGCGGCGCGGTGCTGTCGATCGCCGCCGACGCCGAAGCGCTGCTCGACCATCGGGATGAAATCGTCGACGAGGTAGCGCAACGGGTCGATGCCGGTGCGCCGCGGGTGCCAGTAGGTCGCGGCGCCGCCGCCCGGCGTGGCGATCGCGAACCGGTAGCCACCGGCGCTCGCCCAGGCGGGGATTCCTTCAGCGTGCAGCACTGCGTCGGGACCGGAACCTCGCCCCGGCAGGCAGAGCAAGAGCGGTGTGCCGTCACCCGCGGAGTGGCCGGGCGGCAACGCGACTGACCAGGGCAGCGTCGCTCGCATGGCTGCGGAGTTGATGGTGCCGTTCGTGACGGCGTAGGAGGAGTGCGGCAGCCCCGGAGTGGAGCCGCAGCCGCCGCGCAGCCGGACGAACGTCGGGTTGTCCCACTCGACCGCGGCGCCCACGCCGCCGGCGGCGAGCAGCGCTCCGAGCGCGGCGCCACCGGTCAGCAGCGCGCGCCGGGAGATCCCGCCGTCGTCACCCATGTCGGACATCCTGCGCGAAGTCAGGCAACCTTTCGAGGGGGCTCGCCGGTCAATCCCGGCGTGAGCATCGATGGGGGCCTGATGGCGGGACCAGCAGTCGCGACGCGTGTGCCGTTCGCGGACTTCGTGGCTGCCCGTGGACAGGCGTTGCAGCGAACGGCGTACCTCCTGACCGGCGACTGGGCGGCAGCGGAAGACCTGCTCCAGTCCGCGCTGGCCCGGGCCTATCCGCGGTGGGAGCGCATCGAGCGCGACAACCCGGAGGCCTACCTCCGCAGGATCCTCGTCAACACATGGTCGTCGTGGTGGCGGCGCAAGTGGCGTGGGGAGCGGCCCACGGAGGAGCTGCCGGAGTCCACCGGCCCGGACCCCTACGTCGACGCCGACCGGCGCGACGCGGTCCGGCAGGCGCTCGCCCGGCTGCCGCACAAGCAGCGAGCGGTGGTGGTCCTGCGGTTCCACGAGGACATGACCGAGACGCAGGTCGCCGAGCTGCTCGGCATCTCGGTCGGCACGGTCAAGAGCCAGACGGCAAAGGCACTCGGCAAGTTGCGAAGCGACACCGCGCTCGCAGGCTACGGCCTCGCGGCGCAGTCGGAAGGTGAGTGAGATGACGTTCACAACGGACGAAGACGCGCTGCGGTTGATGTTGAACGATGCCGCGACGGGTCAGCCCGAGATGCCGGTCGACCGGTTCACGTCGGTGCGTCGGCGGCACGTTCGTCGTCGTACGGCGCAGGCGTCGGTTGCGGTCGCTGCCGCCATCGCAGTCGTCGCCGGAGTCGTGGCGGTCGGCTCGCCGCTCCATACGCGCGCAGCCCAGCCCACGGCGAACCAGAAGGTGCCGTCCTGGGCGCTGCCCTGGTCGGACCACCGGGCCGGCGTTCCGCAGAAGATCCTCGATGGAGCAGTCAACGCCTGGCGGCACATGAGCGACCCAGCGCTCTACGGCGGCTCACTGCCGTTCGTGCAGCACGTCGTGTGGTACGCCGGGAACTACGCCGCGCGCGGTGAGGTGGTCGCGGCGATCTTCGAGGTCGACACCGGCACACAGCATCGTCTTGTCGGTGCCTGGGCGACGACCGACGCGGTCGCCCATGGGCAGCCGTCGCAGCAGTCCAGCTCGCCTTGGGTCATTTACGACGTGGCTGCGCCGAACCCCACGCACTTCCGCGGAATCGTCGGCCTCAACGTGCATGGGACGACTCCGCCGGCCGACGCCGGCAACCCCGACAACTGGATCGTGCTGCTCGGCCCGCCGAGCGGCACCGAGGCCTACGTCGGCATCGGTCGCACGGTCCGGCTCGACCACGGCTTCACGATCTTCGACTCCGGACAGCTCACGACGGTCAGTGGTCCCATCGAGGCCAGCGTTCGCGACGCGCATGGCAGGTACCCAGCTGGTGGCAACGTCGGACTGCCAGGGAGTCACGACAGCGAGGTCCCACAACTGCCGCAGGTGACGCTGGATGGCGTGTCACTCGCTGCCAAGGACCTCGGCATGATGTCCGGCCAGGGCAGCGCGGTGAACCAGGACGAGAGCTCCACCTACGCCGGACCAACGACGATCTACGCGCGGTGTCGCGGGGGCGCAGCGCAATCGCTACGGGTCTCGATCGACACTGATCGGCCGAACCGCGGCGTCGTGA
>JAFAQI010000016.1 GCA_019246495.1 Frankiales bacterium
GGCGTACTCGATGCTCGCCTCGCCGACTGCTCGTGTGTCGGATTCCACGCCTGGCAAGCTAACGGGTGCACTGTCCGAATGTGTATTGAATGGAGTGTTTAATCGGCTCATGACCGACGGCAGCCAACTCGTCACCCTGCGCTATGACGTCGGGACCGCTGGGCAGGCTGGGTCCAGCCAGTTCGAAAAGAGCGCCGAGCACACCCAAGCTTCGGTGCGCGCTCTGTAACACAGGAAACGCAACCGAGTGGCTAAAGGGCAACACGATCCACCGCAAGTTCAACGCTATTTGGGAACGCAGTGGGGGCCGCCGGCTCGCTCGAGCAGGATGTGTGCATCAAGCCTCCCGGAGTACCACGTCACGCCGACCCCGGCTTCACGCTTTGCACATGCACGCACGTGATGCCGTCGGCTGACGATCGGGCCCGTCCGGCGATCGAAGCCGCCTTGGGTATTGGCGCACAGCTGGCGCACGACACGCCAGAAGCCGGCAACTGACGGAAACGATGGCCGACATTTCCGCAGGGCAGATCCTGGAAACGCCGGCCGTCGCAGGTCCAGCAGGTGCCTAAATCAAATGTCGTAGTACATGGCGAACTCGTGCGGGTGCGGGCGCAGCCGGATGGCGTCGACCTCGTTGACCCGCTTGTAGTCCACCCACGTCTCGATGACGTCCGGCGTGAACACGCCGCCCTCGAGCAGGTAGTCGTGGTCCACCTCGAGCTCGTCGAGCACGGCCTCGAGCGACCCCGGCACCTGCGCCACCGCGGCCAGCTCGTCCGGCGGAAGCTCGTAGAGGTCCTTGTCGACCGGCTCCGGCGGCTCGATCTTGTTGCGGATGCCGTCGATGCCGGCCATGAGCATCGCCGAGAACGCGAGGTAGGGGTTGCACGACGGGTCCGGCACGCGGAACTCGAGCCGCTTCGCCTTCGGGTTGGCGCCGGTGATCGGGATGCGGCAGCACGCCGACCGGTTGCGCTGGGAGTAGACGAGGTTGACCGGGGCCTCGTAGCCCGGCACCAGGCGGCGGTAGGAGTTCGTCGTCGGGTTGGTGAACGCGAGCAGCGACGGCGCGTGCTTCAGCAGACCGCCGATGTAGTAGCGCGCCATGTCCGACAAGCCGGCGTAGCCGATCTCGTCGTAGAACAGCGGAGCGCCGTCCTTCCACAGCGACTGGTGGCAGTGCATGCCCGAGCCGTTGTCACCCCAGATCGGCTTCGGCATGAACGTCACGGTCCGGCCGTGCTTCGCGGCGACGTTCTTCACGACGTACTTGAAGTTCATGAGATTGTCGGCGGTCTTGAGCAGCGTGCCGAAGCGGAAGTCGATCTCGGCCTGGCCGGCGGTGCCGACCTCGTGGTGCTGCATCTCGACGTCGATGCCGATCTCGAGCAGCACCCGCACCATCTCCGACCGCAGGTCGGTGAAGTGGTCGGTCGGCGGGACGGGGAAGTAGCCACCCTTGTAGGCCGGCTTGTAGCCCTTGTTGCCGCCCGGCTCGTCACGCCCGGTGTTCCACGCTGCCTCGACCGAGTCGATGTAGTGGTACGCCGAGTGCTGGTTCTGGTCGTAGCGGATCGAGTCGAAGATGTAGAACTCTGCCTCGGGCCCGAAGTACGTCGTGTCCGCAATGCCCGATCCGCGCAGGTAGTCCTCCGCCTTGCGCGCGATGTTGCGTGGGTCGCGGGTGTAGGCCTCGCCGGTCAGCGGGTCGTGGATGAAGAAGTTGATGATCAGCGTCGGGTGCTGGCGGAAGGGATCCAGGTACGCCGTCGTCGGGTCCGGAAGGAGCAGCATGTCCGACTCGTGGATCTGCTGGAAGCCACGGATCGACGACCCGTCGAACATCAACCCGTCGGTGAAGACGCTCTCGCCGAAGTTGGACGCCGGGAACGTGAAGTGCTGCATGATCCCGGGCAGGTCGCAGAACCGTACGTCGACGAACTGCACGTCGTTCTTGCGGATGAAGGACAGGACGTCGTCGGCGTTGTCGAACATGCGGAGCTTTGCCTCCTCCAGCGCCAGGGCGCTGCCGTGGACCCGTCGACCGGGGCGGGGAAGGGTCGACGGCTTGCAACGTAGCGAACCCGGGGCTCGCCTGCAGAAGACTCTAGGCAAGGCCGGTTGAAGAGCGGTTTCCCGGGTGTTTCAGGGGCGTTACACGCCTCGCGCCGTACGATTCACCCATCGTGCCCGACTCACCTGCAGCGGGCGCCACGCCGCGGCCGGTGGCGCCGCGCCAACCCCTGGATGACGGCGTCGCGGCCCTCCGCGACCCCGGCCTCGCCGAGCTGCCCTCCGACCGGCTCCTTGAGGAGCTGCTCGCTCGCCTGTGCCAGGTCATGGCGGCCGATGTGGCCCAGTTCCTCCTCGTCGAGGGCGACGTCCTGCGGGTCATGGCGAGCCACGGGGTGTCGATGGACAAGGTCCGCGACCTGCGCATCCCGGTCGGCCGTGGCTTCACCGGTACGGTGGCCGCGACCGCCGAGCCGGCCGTCCTCGACGACACGGCGACGCTCGAGTCGTTCGGGCCGAGCTGGCACGAGGAAGGCGTGCGGTCGCTCGTCGGCGTACCGCTGATCGTCGAGGGGCGGGTGCTCGGAGTCGCCCTGGTCGGCAGCCGGTCCGGACGTCCGTTCGTGACGGCCGACGTCGCGCTGCTGACCGCCGCTGCCGAACGCGCCGCCTGGGCGGTCGAGCACGGCCTGCTTCTCGCGGCCGAGCGCCGGGCCCGCGACGCTGCGGCGTCGGTGGGGGAGCGGCTCGACCGGTTGCGGTCGATGGCGCAGGCGTTGCTGGCGAACCTGACCGTCGAAGACGTCGTCGCGACCGTCGTGCACCGCGGCGTATCCCTGCTCGGCGCATTCGGCGGCGCGCTCTGGGCGATGTCGGGCGAGCGCAACCTCATCCTCCGCGGTGTCGTCGGCTATCCCCGCGAGGTCGAGCAGCGCTGGCGCGACATGACCCTCGAC
>JAFAQI010000035.1 GCA_019246495.1 Frankiales bacterium
GTCACCATCAGGGCGCTCCTAGGTGGTTTTGACTTCAGTGACACGGGTCGTGAACGACAGGACGTAGCGGAAGCCGCCCTCGGCGTTACCGCCGACGAGCGACGGCGTTCCGGTGACGTCGGTGATGAGGGCGGAGCCGCCAACGAACGCGCCAGCTCCGCCCGGGTCGCTGTCGATCACGTTGGAGAAGTCGTTGAACACGGCGACGGCGGTGTCTCGCGCATCCTTCATCGACTTCGAGCTGCGGATGTCGATGTGGCAGGGGACATCGATCACGACTGACGCGAAGAACGGCGTCCCGATCGTTTCTCGAGCTCGAGTGACAGTGCTCGGCCCAGGCGGGTTCGGAAGCGAATCCCCTGCGCCGATGACAAGCATCGCGTCGGTCTCGTTGCGGACGAGGGAGTCCCATACCTTCAGCGACTTACCGTTGATGTTCTTGAAGTCGGGGGCGATGCTGTTGCCGACTGCGATGAGGTAGTCCGTCGCTACGCCAAGGTCGAGGTTGACGACGATCGGCAGGGGGCTCACGCTGGCACGTCCCAGTCGCCGCCGACAGCACCCGAGTAGGTGACGCCGGTGTCCCACCAAGGCAGCGACGTGCCGGCGCCTGCCGGTGTCGTGTCGATGGTGAACGCGCCGCCGCCACCGTTGAGCCGGCGCAGTGTCGCCTTGTTCTCCTGTGTCAAGTACAGGCCGCCGCCGGACAGACCGGGGTTCTGCGTCGAGTACGGGCCGACCCCTTCGCTGTAAGCGAGGAAGTCGCCGCCCTGCGAGATCGGGTTCGCGTATGCGCGTTCCGCGACGTCGAGGATCACCGCCTCCGCTCCCGCGGGGAGCGGCTTGACGATCGACTCGCACAACGTCTGCGCCTGCGCGAGGATGAACGCCGCCCGCGGAAGGTTCAGGTCCGCGGTGTCTTGGCTCAAGTACGTAGCGAACTCGTCGACCGGGACCAGCGTCTGCCCGTACTTCGCGTCAACGTTGAACGACTCGTCCTGCGTGGTCGCGACCGCCCCACCCGAGTACCAGTGCGCCGCGTAGTGCCCCGCCAGGGTGGGGGTCACCGTGTAGGTGAAGACGCCGGTGGAGACGTGAACAACCTGCCCGCCAGCCCACGTGTGGGTTGTTTCGGCGCCTGCTGGGTCGAGGATGTCGACGGCGACGGTTGTCGGGTCTGCGGGGACGGTCTGCGCCGCGTCGGAGAAGGTGCGGAAGGTCAACGTGACGGGCTGACCGAAAGGGAAGCTCACCGGCTGACACCTCCTCCGCTTGATCCCGAACTGGCTGTGGACGTGCTGCCGGATTGCTGCCGCGTCGAAGTTGTGACCGCTGACGTCGGCTGACTGCTCACGGTCTGAGCGGCCGTTGGACGGGTCGCTCCGCTTCCGGCTGACGTGACGCAGGCTGCTGCGGCGAACGCCCATGCGCTCTGGGTGAGGCTGTGCCTCGAGTAGCCGGGAACGTCAGCGAAGAACGCGCCGCTGAGCGTGATCGACCCGGCACCGGCCGCTGGTGCCCGCGGTGTCCAACCGCCGGTGAGGCTGAGCTGCCCGACGCCTGTCGCGACGGCGGATGCCGTGGGGGCGCCGCCGAGGACGATCAGCCCGACCGGATCAGCAGCACCGACCGCGGATGTTGACCCGCCGAGCGTCACGGCGCCTGCCACGGTTGGCCGTGGTATCCCGGCGCCTGCGCCGCTGAGAGTCAACGACCCGGTAGCAGTGACCTGTGCCTGCGGCGAGCTCTGCCCGCCGAGGACGACTTGGCCGGTCCCGCTGGCGGGTGCCTTCGCTGTCGGCGTTCCGCCGAGGCTGACTGCTCCGGCGGCGGCAGTGGGTGCAGCAGCCGACGCTGTTCCGCCTAGCGTGACGCTGCCTGCGGCCGTGTCCGGCGTGCTCGCCGTGGCGGTGCCGGCGAGTGTCACCGTGCCGCTGCCGGTGGCTGGTGTTTGCGCGGCGACTTGGCCGCTGAGCGTGACTTGACCAGCAGCGACGACGGGTGCCCGCGCCGCGGGTGTGCCGCCGAGGGTCACCGACCCTGCGTTTGACGCAGAAGTCGTCGCCGCCGCTGACCCGCCGAGGGTCACGTTCCCGGTGGTTGTTACTGACGCGCTAGCGGTCGCCGCGCCGCCAAGGGTCACGGACCCTGTTGCCGTCGGTCGAGCGGACCCGGTTGTGCTGCCGGCGAGGACAATCGACCCGGTGGCAGTGACCGGCGTCTGCGTGCTTGACGAGCCGCCGAGGGTGACGGAGCCAACCGCCGCAGCAGGCGCCGACGTGGTGCCGGTCCCGCCAAGGGTCAGAGCCCCCGTGGCGGTGGCGGCTACTCCCGCCGTGGCGCTCCCACCCAGCGTGATGCTGCCAGCGTTCATGGGCTGGGCCTGCGCGGTGGCGGAGCCGCCGAGGGTGATCGACCCGGCAGCGGACGAGGTGGGCTGGTCGGCGGTTGCGCTACCGCCGAGCGTGATGCTGCCGGTGACGCTTCCGGCGTCAATCGCTGCTGCTGCCGCGTCCTGTGTGGGCTGGACTGCGGGTGGTGCCGCAGCGATCCACGGCAGCAGCGCGAGCGGTGGCGGCAGGAGTGCGCCCGGCATATGTCAGCCAGGCTTGTTCTGGTTGATGATCTTCGCGGTGAACAGATCGACCGTCACACCGTTCGACGCGCTCGAGGTGCCGTAGGCGGCGAGGACACCGAAGGTCTTCGCAGTGGTCGTGTCGATCGTCACCGACCGTGCGGCGGCTGTGATGGGCAGCGCCGATGACGCGAACGCGATCAGCGAGGTGCCGAGGTCGAGGATGCCTGACCCGTAGATCGCACCGGTGGCGCCGGTGGCGGTCACTATCCCGAGCCACTTCAGATGCCACGGGAACGACGCTGCGGCGCTGGCCGTCGTGATGACACCGGACGCCGCGAGGATCACACCGGTGGACGACAGCGCGCCCGCTGCGACGCCGTAGTGAAACCCGAGCTGCAACGTCGGCGTGCCTGTAGTGGAGAACTCGCCGAACGCTTCGAGCTCCACCTTGGAGCCGAGTTTCAGCTCGTTCGCAGCGGTCGCCGGCAACGGCGTGGGTGAGACGTCCTTCGATGTCGTGAAGGTGTTCGCTGCCGTGCCGCGCGCGGACGGAAACGGGTCGAGCAGGTTCTCGTAGGTGTAGTTCATGTCGCGGTGAAGGTCTGCGACCCTACGGCGAACGTGATCGTCACCGCCGTCACCGACGACGCGAGCGGCGCACCGATCCGATAGTTGCCGGTGGTGAGCGCGTCCCACGTGCCGATGTGCGACACCGCAGACACGCCAGACGTGGTGAACGTCGCCGTCGCCGTGTTCGTGATCGACCCCGCCGACGGTGAACCGACCGAGTACTGGATGCGGGTGACACCGGCGTACTCACTAGCGCCAGTAGTACCGGGGTCCGCCGTGTGCAAGCTGACCCATGTGTTCGTCGTTGACGGGGTGGGCTGAGCGGCGGCGAAGATGCCCGCGAGAGCGTTGTTCTCGGCCAGAGCGGAAGCGCGGGCCATCAGACACCCACCCGGGCGTGCAAAGCCTTGTGCGCCGCCTGATGCGCCTTGACCCGGTCCTTGTCAACACCGTTCGGGTGCTGAGCCGCATCGTTCAAGCTGTCGCATTCGAGCTGCAACGGGTGGGTGCGGCGGACGACATGCTCGACCTCGATGGCGTGCGCGAGCGCCGCCACATGCTGCGGGTCGTCGAAGTACAGGACCGGCGGCGTCACGTCGTAGAAGTCGTGCGGGAAGTCATCGCCGGGGGTGGGGATGCGGCCGCTGATCTCGCCGGTGACGAGCGCGTGCTGGGGTGCGGTCATCGTGCTCCCCCTTTCGGGGACGCGAAATGCTGGGGTTCAGGTGCGGGGCGCAGGACCGTTCATGGCAGCCAAGTGGAGACGCCCGTAGAGGCTCGGCCGAACGGCCTTACGCGGATCGACTGAGTAAAGTGGGCGCCACGTTTGACGCCCCGCACCTGGATGGAACTAGTCCGACTTCTTCGGTGAAGCCGTCTTCTTCGCTGCGGCCTTCGGCTTGCCGTTGACGTCGGCGGGGTCGTCGACCCACACCTGATCGCCAGCGTTGCCGAGCGGGCCGTCTTCTTCGAGGGTGACGAGTTCAGCCATCAGGAGCCCGCGGCGTGCGTGTACTTCACGAAGGCGTTCAGGTCGTTGACGACCCAACCGAAGTACGCCTCCGCGAGGAGCAGCACCAGGTTGTTCTGGAAGGCGCTGACCCAGGTGGTGCCACCGTCCGGCGTGTACGACGCCTGGTTGGACACCTTGATGGAGATGTCCATGCCGACGCCGTAGGCAGCCTGACCCCAGTCGCCGCCGATGGCGCGGAGACCGGAGTCGGTTTGCGTGGTCTGCGCCACCGTGGCCGACGGGCTCGAGCCGCCGGTAAGGCTGGAACCGTCCGCGTACACCGGGGCCGGAGCCGACAGTGTGATCGCGTAGGGACCGGAGCCGCTGACGGTCGCGCCGGACGCGGCGATGTCACTGCCGTAGCCAGTGCCGACGCCGGTGCCGAGCGCGCGAATCGCGGTCTGCACGGTCGCCGCGTTCGCGTTGTAGGCGATGGCCGACGTGGTGTAGCCGCCGACACTGATCGTGAAGGTGCCGCCGGTCGGCGACCCGTTGATCGTGACGGTCCACGTCGAGCCGGTCTGCCGGTAGAGCTTGCCGGAGATCGCCGAGTTGAAGTAAGTCGGGTAGCCGATCAGCGTCGAGGCGTTCGTGGCCGAGTTGGCGTTGAACGAGGAGTCGACGAAGATCGGGCGGCCGTTGCTGTCGACGGACAGGGCCGCTTCGGGCTTGAGCCGCGGGTCAGCCGCGAACCCGGTGACCTCGTAGGGCACGTTGCCGTTGAGGACGGTCTGCACGCCCTTCCACAGGTCGGCGTACACACCACCGTTCGCTGCCGAGGTGGCGCCGATGACCTGGGCGTTCGGAGTGTTCGCGAGGCCGTTGGCCGTGCCGAACGGACCAGCGCCGCCGGACGCGAGGTCGACGTTGCGGATGGCCGCCGCGTCGAATGCACGCGCAAGAGCGGTCGGCAGGTCGTTCGACAGCTGCTCGTAGAGGCCGGCCGCGTTGGTCATGGCGACTTCCTGCGACACGGGGATGAGCAGCGCAAGCTTCTTGCCGGTCATGATCTTGACGCCGACGCCGGACGAGGAGACCGGCTTGGCGGCGCCTTCCGACACCCACCCGGCGGTGGGGACGTCCATCGGGACAGGGATCGCGGTCTGCGCGTTGACGGCCAGCGGGACGCGCCGCGCGAGGTTCATGACGGCGCTGGTCTCGGTGGCCTTGGTGAAGATGGGGCCAGTGATCTGGGGCGGCAGTAGGGTAGGTGCTACCGCAGAGAGGTTGATGCCAGCCATGTCGCTGGTTCCTTCCGGTGAGAACGGGTGAGGGGTTCGCGTGGCGTCGCGGACCTGCCGTTCACGCCGAAAGCACCGGACCTGCCGGGTAGTGCGAGCAGCCAGTTGTTACTGGCCGGTCATCGCCTGCTGAAGTGAGGCGGCGAAGAGTTGCGCTGGGTCGTTGGGATTGCCCGTTGTGCCGCCCTGCGCCGGGTTCGGCTTCGGGGCCCGCGGTCCCGCTGCTTCGGTCGCGCGGCGGTAGTGCGGCTTCGCGGCTAGCAGAGCGGCGAGGTCCGCCTTGATGGCCTGCTCGTCGATCACGCCGCCCGCGTCGATGTACTTGCCGGGCTCAACGTTCCGCACGGCGTCATCCGGGTCAGCGAAGTCGGTGGCGGCGAGCGCACGGACGGTCGAAGCGACTGCGCTGCCGCGCCACTTCTCGGCCTCTGTCTGCCAGCGTGATGCTTCGCCTTGCGCTTTCTCGAGGTCGGTCTGGTTCGCCTTCACGATCTCGTCGTACTTGGCGAGTTTCTGCTTCGACTCCTCATCGAGGACCGGGCGAGCGGCCAGCTTCTCCTTGTCGGCCTTCAGCCCTTCGATGAGCTTCCACGCCTTGTCGGGGTCGAAGTTCTTGTCGTCGCCCCACGGCTTCTTCAGCTCGGCGGGTTCCTGCTGGCCCTGTGGCGGCTCCTGGCCTTCTGCGGGCTGTGTCATTGCGCCCTCCTGGGGCTAGTTGCCCGGCGACTTGCCGGGACGCTTGCGTTCGTGGGCGGCGACAACGATCCGGTCCGGTGCGGTCGGTTCGGGCTTCGGCGGCTCCGCCGCTGCCGCGAGGTCGTCGGTGATGCTCTTGTCCGTGCGGATCTGCTTCGCCTCGAGCGACGAGGCGACCTCGGCGACGAGCTGACGAGAGACGTCGTTCGCGCGGTCCTGCGCAAGCCGTGCGCGCTGTACCTGTGACCAGCCGAGCTCGGCGAGGGTGACATCTGACGTCGGTGGGATCGCGCCCATACCGACCTGCTTGTAGATGGCGTCGGCCGTCGCAGCCGGGGTCGGTGTAGCGACGGAAGTCCAGTCGGTCTCGAGCTGCTTCAGAGCGTCAGGGACGGGCTCCCCGTCATGGGCGAACCGCCACACCAGCCGCATGACCTGTTCGGCCGGGTCCGACGCTTGGTTCTGCACCTGCCGGCCGCGCCGGTTGAGCCCGTCCTGCGCGGAACGGATCGCATCAGCCGAGGCCGGGTTCGACTGCGAGTGCATGCCGAAGTAGTCCGGCGGGAAGTTCGTGTAGCTCGACATCAGCATCGCGTGCTTGTCGATGATCTTCGTGAACACCGACGGGTCGAACGCCTGGAACTGGCCGACCTGCGGAAGGTCTCCGCGGTCGTTCCGCTCGAACGCGAGGAACTTCGACATCACCATGTCGATCGCCGTCTTCGGCGTACCGTCCGCGGCTTGGAAGTCACTCTCTGTGGCGCCGAGGATGTAGCGGTGCGGCACGGAGTAGAACTCGCGCGCGATCTCCATTCCCAGCAAGGTGCGGATCGCTGAGTCGGTCGTATTCCGAACTGCGGGGGTGATCTCCGACCGGCCTTCGCGGTCCGCTGTGCGTTGCCGGTTCGAGAACCGGACGACGGGCACCTCGCCGAGGTTGTGCTCGTCACGCTCATCCACTGCCCACTGCGAGGCCTGCTCCCGTGACATGAACACCGTCACGTTGGGCAGGTACAGCACCGCCCGGAAGACACCCTCGACCTCGAACGACTGATAGGCAGCAGTCACCTTGCGAGTGCGCGGGTCCCAGTTGAGCGCCATGTTGAACGGCGACTCCACCGTGATGATCGGCGCGTCACCAGGCGTGTCCGGTGAGCCGACGATGCAGTAACCACGGCCGAGAGTGAGTGAGTCGAGGATGCAGAGCGGGAACTCGGCGTCCATGTTGTTGGCCTGCCAGTACGCCCACAGCTCGGAGTCAGTCTCTGTCTGCCCCGGCAGGCGGAAGCCGTCGATGACGGCGCGCTGCACCAGCGGGTCGACGCAGATCCGCGGCCAGTCGACCACCGTCCGCACGCCGGCGAGTGACGGCGGGATCGACACACCCAGGTTGGCGAGGCGCTGCTCACCGTCGTAGTACGACTGCGAGGTCAGCATCCACGGCGTGAGGAACGCGAGTTTCGTCGACAGGCCCGTGACGAGCTGCCGCTCATCGTCGGTGAGGCCCCTGACAGGTGATGCAGGTGGCAGGAACCCGCCGGCGAGTTGCGGGAGCAGTGAGACGGTCACAGGCTCCCCTTCCGGCTCAGCTGAGGGCGACAGCGCGGCCGGAGCCGACAGGGACGAAGGACAAGGCCATGAAGTACGCCTGTGACGCGGCGACAAGCGCCGAGATGTCGTCGCCGGCCCACCGCCACGTCATTCCGGACTGCTTGCGGGTCGCTCGAGACACGGCGTCGGCGAGTTCCGGCTGCGGCGGCAGGTAGTGGACCGTTCCACCGGTCACCGCGTCGTAGAACGCGCCGCAGGACTGTGTGTATTCGCCAGCGGTGAGAGTCCGCAGCCGGATCTTCGACTCTTCGAGCGCCGGCAGCAGCGATCCGGCCGGGTGGGACGGCACGAGACCGACTTCCGAGCCTTGACGACGTGCGATCTCGACGGTTTTCTCTACGAACCACGTTCCCGCGCGTCCGTGAAGGACCGTCTCGACGTGGAACTGCCCGTCGGGTCGCTTCCCAGCAGCGACGAGGCTCACCGTGGACCGGTCAGGGGTCATCGACACGGCGAGGAAAGGCCTGTCGGCGATGCCCGAGCCAGGATCAGCAAGATCCGGCCATACGGCCCTGAAAGCATCCGCAGTAGCCGCCACCGGCCAGATGCCCAGCCCCTCGCGCAGGAACGACTCATCCGAGCCGACGTTCTCCCGCAAGCGCAGCATCGACTCCTCCGGAGTCCGCTGCGGGTAGGAAGGGTTGGCCTTCGCCCACTGCTGGCGGTCGTCCGGGTCGGCGTCCGGGTCTGCGCTCATCTCCACGTAGACGACGTTCTTCGCGTCGCCTGACAGTGCACGGGTGCGTTTCGCGGTGAACGCCTCGCCAGGGTCGATCGGCCGCGGCGGGGTGCCCATGTAGAACAGGAGCGCGCCGGCAGGATGCTTCGACTGGTTCGTCGCGGCCACCATGTCCTCGAGCGCGCGCTGCGTGAGGATCTGCGCCTCGTCGAACACCTCGACGTCGACCTCGCTGAACCCACGGCCGAAGCCTTGCTCGCGAGCGCCGAACAGGATGCGGGACCCGTTGCGGAACACGATCCGCTGCTGCCCATTCGCTCGGCGGCGCGCCGCGATGTGCGGTGCGATCCGTTTGCGGTGCGACAGTCCGTACATCGAGCCGAACGTCTCGTCCGTGGTCGCCGTGTGATGCGTCGTCCACAGCACTGTCAGGCGCGGGAAGATGATGCACAGCGCGAAGATGATCGAGCCAATGGTGTAGGTCTTGCCGACCTGCCTGGGGATCGAGATGACCACGCCGCCGACCGTCGCGGCGTACTTCCCGTCCGCGCGCTTGCCCAGCGCGAGCCGGCCGAGCCCCTGCTGCCAGTCGTCGTGTTCGATCCCGAGATCACGGCACTTCGCTTGCACCGCCGGGTAGCCCGTGGACACCAGACCGTCAGGCACGATGACGTGCCGAGCGACGTCAGAGAGCTTCCGCGTCCCAGGCTTCGTCGTCGACCGTGCCACCCTCGGCTGCCTCCTCGGCCGCTCGAGCCGCCACCAACGCCTGGATCTCCTTCGAGATTTCCGTCTGCCGGCGAGTCAGCGCCGCGAGATCCCGCGGAGACGTTTCAGGGTTGCTCACTGCCCGACCGATGCGAAGATGAGTGAGCTTGAGCTCGGCCAGGTAGTTGCCAGCTTCGATCGCCTCGACGATCGTCTGCGGCTCCGCCTTCTCGCCCTCCTTGACCGCCCGAAGCGGAGGCTTGCGAGCCATCCGAGCCTCCGGCGTGGGGTGTGGAAAAAGACGGGGAGAGATTTTCTGTTCAG
>JAFAQI010000037.1 GCA_019246495.1 Frankiales bacterium
GCGTCGAGCGAGTCGTCGTAGCGAAGCCCAAGTCCTACATGAACGAGTCCGGTGGGCCTGTCACAGGACTGCGCGACTTCTACAAGGTCGTGCCCGAGCGGATCGTCGTCGTCCACGACGAGCTCGACCTGCCGTTCGGTGACATCCGGCTGAAGCTCGGCGGCGGTGACAACGGCCACAACGGATTGCGATCGCTGCGGCGCTCGCTCGGCACCGGCGACTTCAACCGCGTGCGCATCGGCATCGGCCGGCCGCCGGGGCGTCAGGACCCGGCCGACTGGGTGCTGCGCGACTACACGAGCACCGAGCGCAAGGAGCTCGGCGTACAACTCGAACGCGCCGCCGACGCCGTCGAGTCACTCATCACCGACGGTCTCACCGCCGCGCAGAACCTCTACAACTAGCCGCGGGCTAGACGCCGCGACCGCGGCGGTGGAGCTGCGCGAGCACCCAGTCGGCGGAGACCCCGCCGGCGGTGGCTAGCGCGAGATAGGCGCGCGGCTCGCGCCAGCGAGTGCGGATTGCGCGCATCGACCAGCGCCACGCCTCACGACGCGCTCCGGCGGCGGCATGGCCGAACGCGATCTGTCCATAGACCCGCGCCGCGCCGACGGCTGACGTCGTGATGTCCGGATGCCGGTCGAGCATCCACTCGAGTGAGGAGATCTTCGTCTCCCAGTCACGCGAGAAGTAGGACCGCGCCGACCAGTGCACGCGTACCAGCGGCTCGTCAACGTGCACGATCGGCCGCTGTCGCGCGGCGCGCAGCAACAGGTCCCAGTCCTCGTTCTGGCTTCCGGGCGCGTGTTCGTCCACCAACCCGATCGCGATCAGCGAGTCGCGGTCGATGAGGAACGTCGACGAGTGCAGCATCGCCATCCGGCTCGGCAGCAGGTCGGCGTAGGTCACCTGGTCAGCGCCGGCGAGCCGCACGTTGCGGCGACCGTCGAAGTCCACCTCGATGGAGCAGCTAGCGAATGTGGCACCCGGTTCCCGGGTGAGCGCGGCGATCTGTGCGCTCAGCTTGCCGGGCAGCCATTCGTCGTCGTCGTCGCAGAACGCGACGAGCGGTTCATGCGCAGCGAGCACGCCGGTGTTGCGAGCGCCGGACAGCCCCGGCGTGCGCTCGTTCTTCATGACGACGACGCGCGGTGAGTCCGGCAGATCGCGCAACGCGTCCGGCTCGGCTCGGTCGAGTACGACGACGACACGCACGTCGCCGCCGTAGTCCTGGTCCAGCACCGAATGCACGGCGCGGGCGAGGAGCGCGGGGCGGTTGCGGGTCGGGATGATGACGCAAACCGCGGGCAAGGCGTTCATCGTGGCTCCGGAGACCGGTCGGTGACCGGATAGCCATAGCGGTGCAGCTGCGGAAGCGTGAGCGCGGTCACCACCGCGCGCGCCGGGCGGGAAAGCGCGGATCGCCAGTCGTCCGACGCGGCGATGCGGACTTCGCCGGTCCGGAACCGCGCCGGGTTGCCGGACACGGTGTGCTGCGGCGAGACGGTCAACCGGTTGCCGTCGACCGGTAGCACCGATGCGTCGAGTCCGGCGAACGACATGACCTGCTGCAGCGTGGCCGCCGGGTCGGCGACGAAGTCCTCGTAGCGCAGACACAGCGTCGGCGTCCCGAGCCGGGGCAACGCGCGCAACGCGAGGTTGTGGCTGTCCCACAGCAACGCCGACCGGCTGGGGCGATAGACGGTCATCAGGTCCGCGGCTTCAGACGTCGCCTCCGGCCGGCGCACGGTCTTGGTCCAGGAGTGGGCGACGGCGCGCGGGTCGCGGATGACCTGTACGACGCGGAGGTCGAGTCCGCCCGTCGTCAATGCGTAGGCGAGTGACGGATGCTTGCTCGAGTCGACCACGACTGACGCACCTGTCGAACGCCCGACGGCGGAATAGATCGCGCGGTAGTAGCCGACGTACTCCTCGAGCAGCGCGGCGTAACGCGGCCGCCACGAACGAACCGGCATCAACGGGATGTAGCGAGTGCGGTCGATCGTGGCGCGCAGCCACTCCACGCGCGCGACGTCGAGTGAGCGCCAGCCGCCGAAGGCATCGTCACCGACGCGCGTCCAGAACTCACACGCGGAGAACGGCTGACCGCAGCCGCACCGCTCGTCCAGCTGCACACCTCGGTTCCAGAGGTGGACGGTCTCGCCGAGGCCCTGGACGCCGTCGAGCTCGCCAAGCGCCTGCTCGAGCAGGGTGCTGCCGCTGCGGCCCAGGCCGCCGATGAAAAGCACGGTCGGGGTCATGCCGACGCCGCCAGGTGCTGCGGATCGAAGTACGGCGACCGCGCGACGCGTCGGAACGCCGCGAGTGTGCGCGCATCGGTGGCGAGGCGATAGTCCTGCGCCGCGCTCGACAACCCGCGCGGGTCCGCCGACGAGTCGTAGTAGACGGCGGCGCGGATGCCCGCCCGCTGCATCGCCCGGGCCGCAGCCGCGAGCCATGTCGCCCGGCCGACCGGCGGGATCGACCGCGGGATGCCGAACTCGCCGATCATCGTCGGCAGCCCCCACTGGGCGGCCCACTGCACGAACGGCCGGATGAGGACGCCCAATGGTGTCGGCCGCTGCACCGGATAAGCATCGACACAAAGCCAGTCGACCTGGTCCGCACCGGGGAAGTAGGCGGGTGCCCGCCCGTTCACGAAGCCGTCTGCGGTGGGGCACCAGACCCAGGCGACGTTGGGAGTTCCGACCTGGGCGAACAGCGCCCGCAGGTGACGCCAGGCGGCGATGTAGTCGGCTGCCGAGTGCATCCGATCGTGCAGGTTGGGGCGGTCGAACTCCCACTGCGGCTCGACGAATACCGGCGCCCCGAAGTTGCGAATGGCGAGCGCTCGTGCCCGCCAGAAGTCGTCCTCGATGCCTGCCGCAACCCGCCGGGCGTCGTCGAGGGCGAGCGACAGCAGCAAGAAGCTGCCGCTCTTGGCCGCCGCCACGTCCGCCGCACCGGGGAACGGCTGGGCGACCGTGCGGTAGGTGTGCACGATGTCGAGCCGTCGGCCCATCTGGGCTTCGAGCGTGTGTACGGCGAGTTGCCGGCCGGCCGGTGTGTAGGCGTGCGGCTGCACCCAGGCGCCCAGATACGCACCGGTCGTCGGCACCGGCGGCGGGGTCAGCTCGAGGCGGCTCGCTGCGCCACGCGGAAAGCTTTTCACTGCCTGTAACGCCGCGGGTCGCGCGCCGATGAGCCGTGGCTGCGACGCGCTGCACGCTGTGACGGCGACGAGCAACACGGCGAAGATCGCCAGAGCCCGACACCCAGTCCTGCCCGGGTGTCGCTGGATGTGCAGGGTCAGACCTGCGCCCGGGGGAGCAGGGTCAGCCCGTCGACAGTGGGCCGGCGGTGCACGGCCCGGCTTGCGGCCGCGAGCAGGACGTCGGTGGTGATCTCGCCGCTCGCACATCCGAACGCGAGGCCGCGCTGGTCGAGGTCGCGGGCCATCTGCTCCTGGTGGTCGTCCACGTGCTCGCGGTGGCGCGCCTGGCGCGGCACGAGGATCGGGAACCGCCCGGCGCCGAGCGCCGTCAGCGCCGTGCCGACGCCTGCGTGGCTGATCACGACGTGCGCGCGGCGCATCGCGTCGGCGAGCTCGTCATGGCTGACGAACGTCTCGAACCGGTGGCCGGCGAGGTCGGCCGCGCCCGCGGGGACGGGCGTGTGGCCGAGCTGCCAGGTCACCGACGCATCGGCGGGAAGGCTGGCGATGACGTTGTCGACGAGCCGGGTCATCGGGAACCGCATGCTGCCGAGCGCGACGACGACGTGCAGCGGCACCCGCGGGGTGCCGACCACCTCCGCCTCGTAGCCATCGAAGACGCTGCCGGCGTAGCTCCAGCGCTTGCCCGCCCAGGCTTCGGCCTGCGTGAAGAAGCGAACGCCGGGGACGGCGCGAAGCAGGCGGCCGGTGAGCGACGGCTCGCTGGTGCGGGTCGCGCTCTCGATGTAGCAGGCCTCGATGCCCCGCATGCGCGCAGCCGCGAGGAACGGGACTGCGATCGCCGAGCCCGTGCTGACCACGATGTCGACGTTCTCGCGGGCCAGCATCTCCCGGGCGAGCGGCAGCAAGGACATCGCGGCGGCGAGGTCGCGCGGGGCGACCGGCTTGACCCAGCGCACGTCCTCATCGGCGAGCACGATGCGGCTCTGCCCGTTGTGGGAAGTGACCCACGTCGTCGACGCGACGCCGACGAAGCGCTTCGCCCAGGCGGCCATCTCGAGCAGGTGACCACCGGCGGCGGCGACCAGAAGGGCGTTGAGCGGGCGGGTGCCGACGGCGGTCGCACTCGGGCGTGCGGAACCAGGGACGAGCCGCAGGTCAGCGACCTGTGGTGCCACTGGTGTGGTCGTCATTCCCCGCTCCTGCGTGCCGGCGTTGCATATCGTAGACGTCGCGAAGTTCATCCGGAATTGCCTTCGCCGTCAGATTTTCGACAACTAGAGGCTCCCCGCCTGCAACAGTGTCCCCGCGTTCTGCGCTCTAGTTGATAAGCCGAACGGGTGAACTCTGCCCGGCGGATCCTGACGGCAAGCCTCTCGCCGTGTCACCTGCGCCAACTGGGCGTGACACCCGTCCACGCGGCGAGCTTCTCGTCGTACGGCTCGAACTGCTCGGACAGCCGCCGGTAGAGCGCGGGCGGCAGCGCTGAGCGTTCCCGGCTGTTGTGCCGGTCGAACACGGGGTACGCCGCGGGCGGAAGGCCGAGAAAGCTCACCACCCGGTCGTGGACCGGCTCCGGGTTGGTGAAGAAGTCGTGGCTGTCGACGACGAGGATGTTGTCCTGCCCGACCAGCGCGGCGAGCCGTTCCAGATGGTCGATGTAGCGGCCGCGGGCGAGATAGCCGTGATGCCGGTGAGCGTGGCTTTGCTCATGCGGATGCGCACGGAGCCAGTCGTCCAGACCGACCAGCCGCTCGGGCTCGCGCTCGATGGCCTCCTCGAACGACGTGATGGTCTCGTAGCCACGGGCGAGCTCGTGCGCATGAGCCGAGTGCGCCCGCTCGACCGGGTCGCGAACGAGCACCAGCAGGCGCACGCCGGGGAGGTCGCGGGCGATCCGCTCGCCGGCGAGCGGATGGAACATGTAGTAGGGGCTCGACTCGAACGCCTGCCCGCGCGTGCGCAGCGCGGTGGTCCGGAGCGGAAAGTGCCCGCGGTACCAGTTCAGCGAGCGGTCGTAATGCACGTCGAAGTAGTGGACGCCCTTGTGCAGCACCGGCGCGAGCGTCGCCGGATGCTGGCGCAGCGCCTTGAACATCGACGTGGTCCCACAGCGTTGGCCGCCGACGATGAGGAACGAGGGCAGCACCCGCGCGGCGGCAGTCAGGCGTCCGACGCCGCGGGCGGAGCGTTGCGCGGTGCGGTAGGCGACCGGTGGCACGCGCGGACGGGCCGCGCTCATCGCCCGTCGACGCGCGTGAGGACGGTTGGCGTCACGGCGACCGGTCGATCCCGTCGAAGTGGGTCCGCAGGTTCTCCAGCGCCGAGTCGACGGGGCGGTGGTCGGTTGCTTCCCGGGAGGCGTCGCCGCCCGTGTCGGAGTCGGTGTCGGTAGTGGTCGCGGCGGTGTCGTCGTCGCGGTCGACGGGTGCCGTCCGTTCGCCTGCCTGGTCATCCGCACGATCGCCGCGATCGTCGGTGAGCGCCCGCTCTGCCGGGCCGGAGCCCGCGGGGTTGAGCCCGCCTCGGCGCTCGACCGACGGCAGCGTCGGGATCGTCGACGCGTGCAGCGGCCCGGAGGGGCGCGGGGCCGTCGCATCGAGCGCGGAGGGCCGGTCGATGATGCGGGCGTTGGACGGCTCGGTGCTCTCCGGCGTCGCGATGGGCTCGACCTTCGGGGTGGCCGGGGAGCTCGACGCCGCGGCAGCCGGCCGCTCGGGTTCGCCTGCGAGCTTCGGCAGAACGGGGTCTGTCTCGCGCGGGCGACTCGCCGGCGGTGGCGGCAGCGAGGCCGCAACCCGCTGCGGGTCAGCAGTGCCGTGAACAGTGACAGCGCCCATGACCCGGGCGCCGACCCGGGACAGCTGGAGCAGCGTCTCGAGGAACTGGTCGTGCCGGGTCTCGTCGAGCGCGATCAGCGGAAGGCTCGCATCAGTGACCCCGGCGAAGAGCTGTGCGCCCGCCACTCCGCTGTCCTCGCTGGTCGGAGACTGGACGATCACGAGGTCTGCCGACCGGCGCAGCTCGTCGAGCAGCGCCGCGACCGCTGCCGGCCGGGCGTGGTCGACGACCCAGTCCGCGTCACTGCCGGGCCGCAGCACCTGTACGCCGCGATGCAGTGGTGATCGGAGTACCGCGTCCCGCAGCAGCATCCCGTTGCGCAGCACCTCGGTCAGGCCCGGACCACGCGGGCAGCCGACGAGCGCAGCGGTGGACTCTGCCGCTTCGCCGGCGCAGACGAGAGTGACCGACTGGCCAGTGTCGCCGAGCCCGATGACGATGTTGCTGACGACGAGGGACGGGTCGACGTCGACACCGACGAGGGTGAGGGTCGTGACGCCACCACGGTGCGCAGCAGAGATGACGTTGCACAGCTGGCG
>JAFAQI010000049.1 GCA_019246495.1 Frankiales bacterium
CCCGCTCCTCCGCCTCCGCTGCCCGCGCCGCGTCCTCGACCGCCGCGACCCGGGCGACGTGATCAGCCCAGCCCGGGCTGCGCAACAGATAGGCCGCGGCCGCGACGTCCACCGGGTCGGCCGCGGCCACCGAACCGCCGGCTTCCAACGCCGCGACGAGGTCGGCGAGGTTCTCCCGCAGCCCTTGCGCGACCGCGTCCCGAAAGCCCTCGTCCGTCTCGAGCGCCGTCGCGATCGGCAGCACGACCTGCCGCCGCCGGGCCGGGGCAAACCGAGCGAAAGGCCGCAGGGCCGGCGGGACGTCCTCGGCGGGCATCGCGCCGAGCCGTTCGGCCGCGACGTCGACGACCCGGCGGCGTACCGACTCCGGCAGCTCGACCGGCGCCTCCGGATCCGGCTCGGCCGCGGTCATGCGGATGGGCGGGCGACGAGCTCCACCGTGTTGACGCCGTTGCACCAGCGGCAGGTCACCTGCTCGACGGTCTCGGCGAGAACTTCCGACTCCTCGACCTGTTGCGCGCCGGACAGGTCGGCGTGGACGAAGTCGCGGGTGCGGACCGATCGGACGACGTCGAAGCGCGTCAGGTTGCCGCAGGCGGTGCAGCGCCAGCGGGTGTCGTCACGCGGCAACGCGATCGGCATGCCGTCGAGCCTACGTTCGGGGACGGTCACGCCCGCGGTGCGGACACCCGGCGTGCCTCGGCGGTTTCGTCGGTGGCCGGCCCTACCGTCCGAACCATGCCGGTGCCGGACGTCGTCCCGCGCCAGGGGACGTTCGACGAACTCGGTACGCCGCTGGCCGAGGCCACCTTCGTCGTCGTCGACCTCGAGACGACCGGTGGCTCGCCGCAGTCGTCCGCAATCACCGAGATCGGCGCGGTCAAGGTCCGCGGCGGCGAGCTGCTCGGCGAGTTCCAGACCCTCGTCAATCCCGAGACGTCGATCCCGCCGTTCATCGCCGTACTCACCGGCATCACCGACGCGATGGTCGCGACCGCGCCGCCGATCAGCGGCGTGCTGCCGGCGTTCCTGGAGTGGTCGCGCGGCGCGGTGCTCGTCGCGCACAACGCGCCGTTCGACCTCGGCTTCCTGCGCGCGAACTGCCAGTCGCTCGGCATCCGGTGGCCGGCGTATGACTCGCTCGACACCGCTCGGCTCGCCCGCCGGGTGCTGACGAGGGACGAGGCGCCGGACTGCAAGCTGTCGACGCTGTCGCGTGTGTTCCGTACGACGACACAACCGTGCCACCGGGCGCTCGCCGATGCGCAGGCAACGACCGACGTGTTGCACGGTTTGCTCGAGCGGCTCGGCAACCTCGGCGTGCAGTCGCTTGAGGAGCTGCAGACGTTCAACGGTCTCGTGCCGGCGTCGGTGCGGCGCAAGCGACATCTCGCGGAAGGCCTGCCGGAGGGGCCGGGTGTCTACACCTTCCGCGACTCGCGGGGGCGGCCGCTCTACATCGGCCGGTCGCGCAACGTGCGGTCGAGGGTGCGGCAGTACTTCGTCGCGTCCGAGCCGCGTGCGCGCATGGCGGAGATGGTCGGCATCGCCGAACGCGTCGACGCGATTGCCTGCGCGCATCCGCTCGAAGCAGAGGTGCGCGAGCTTCGGCTGATCGCGGAGCACAAGCCGCGATACAACCGCCGGTCGCGGTTTCCCGAGAAGGCGTTGTGGTTGAAGCTCACCGCCGAGCCTTATCCGCGGCTTTCCGTCGTACGCCGGGTGGCGGACGACGGCGCGACGTATCTCGGACCGTTCGGCTCGGCGCGGTCAGCGCAGGCCGCGATGGCGGCGATCCACGAAGCTGTGCCCTTGCGGCAGTGTTCGCAACGGCTGTCAGTGCGCCGGGTGTCGCCGGCGTGTGTGCTCGCCGGCATGGGTCGGTGCCCGGCGCCGTGCGAGGGCGGTGTGACGCCGCAGGACTACGCGCCGGTGGCCGACGCGGGGCGCGCAGTGATGACGTCGGATGCGTTGCCGTTGCTCGACGCGACGCGGCGACGAATGGCGACGCTGTCCGCGCAGGAGCGGTTCGAGGAGGCGGCGGCGCATCGCGATCGGGCGGCCGCCTTTGTCCGCGCGGCCGCGCGCATGCAACGGCTGGCCGCCTTGGCGACGTGCGCGGAGCTCGTTGCGGCTCGGCCGCGCTTCGACAACGGTTGGGATCTTGTCGTCGTCCGGCATGGCCGGCTGGCGGGTGCGGCTGTCGCGCCGCCAGGCGCCGCGCCGGGGCCCTATGTCGACGCGCTCGTCGCCACCGCGGAGACCGTCCCGGCCGGCGTCGGACCGACTCCCGCCGCGAGTGCCGAGGAGATGGACTGCATCCTGCGCTGGCTCGCCGAACCCGGCGCTCGCCTGGTCGCACTCGACGGCACGTGGTG
>JAFAQI010000066.1 GCA_019246495.1 Frankiales bacterium
CGAGGTCATCGGCAAGCCCCGTCACACCGTCGTCAAGGTCGTGCCGGAGGTGCTCGACCTCGTCGGGCTCACCGGCAAGGAAGACCGGATGCCTGACGAGCTGTCCGGTGGTGAGCAGCAGCGGGTGGCCATCGCCCGTGCGTTCGTCAACCGGCCGATGATCCTGCTCGCCGACGAGCCGACCGGCAACCTCGACCCCACCACGAGTGTCGGCATCATGCGACTCCTCGACCGGATCAACCGGACGGGTACGACGGTCGTCATGGCGACCCACGACTCGCACATCGTCGACTCGATGCGCCGCCGCGTCATCGAGCTCGAGAACGGCCAGGTGACCCGCGACCAGAGCCGTGGTGTCTACGGCTACGCCCGCTGAGAGGACCACCCCTTGCGTACCCGTTTCGTGCTCTCCGAGATGGCCATCGGCCTTCGGCGGAACCTCAGCATGACGATCGCCGTCGTGCTGACGGTCGCGATCTCGCTCACGGGCCTGGGCGGCGCTTGGCTGGTGCACCGCCAGGTCAATGCGATGAAGGACTACTGGTTCGACAAGATCCAGGTGTCGGTCTATCTGACCAAAGACGTGACGCAGCCCGAGCGTGACGCGATCGCGAACGAGCTCCGCACCCTCCCGCAGGTGCAGCACGTCTACTACGAGTCGAAGCAACAGGCCTTCCAGCGCGCGAAGCAGCTGTTCGCCGGCCAGCCCGCGCTGCTGCGCATCACCACCGCGCAGAACCTTCCGGAGTCCTACCGGGTGAAGCTCTACGACCCGCAGAAGTACGCCGTGGTCGCGTCGGCGGTGCAGAGCCTCCCGGGAGTCGATCTCGTCGAGGGTCGCTCGAAACAGCTCGAAAACTTCTTCCGCTTCCTCAACGGGCTTCAGCATCTGGTCGTTTACGGATCGCTTCTGGCGCTGCTCGCGACGATGCTGCTCATCTTCAACACCGTGCGTCTGGCCGCCTACAGCCGGCGCCGCGAGACCGGCATCATGCGGCTCGTGGGCGCATCGGACCTCTACATCCGGGCGCCGTTCATCCTCGAGGGCGCGGTCGCCGGTCTGATCGGAGCAGGAGTAGCTGCCCTCGGTCTCGTGGGGTTCAAGGCGATCCTCATCGACCGTGGCGTCAAAGACGTGTTCGGGACAGTGGTCCGCTACATCGGGTGGGGTGTCGTCGCGGAGACCATCCCGTTCATCCTGCTCATCGGCGTTCTGTTGTCGGCTCTGACCTCACTGGTCACACTCCAGCGCTACCTGCGCGTCTGACCGCACCAACCGGGCATTTCGGCATTCCGCGGCCACCTATCCTGATCTGGTGCCGCTGACCCGCCCGCTCAAGATCGTCGCCGCGTCGGCGGCGCTCTTGACGGCGTACGGCGCGGGCGCCGCGACGATGGCGATCTCCCGGCCGACCGGCGACGACGAGCACCGGACGAGCGTCCTCGACCAGGCTGAGCACCGCATCGCGTCGCAGGCTGCGCATCCCGTCCCGCTCGCGCGGCTCCAGCAGGCAGCGGTCGAAGGCATGCTGAGCGCGCTCGACGACCGCTGGTCCGCCTACTACGCACCCGCCGACTTCACCCGCTTCGAGCAGGTGCTGTCGGGCAGCTACTCGGGCGTCGGCCTGTGGGTGCGCCGGGGCGCCGACGGTCTGCTGCACGTGCTGACGGTCGAGCCGCACTCCCCGGCACGCGCGGCCGGTGTCCGCCCCGGCGACGTCGTGGTGTCCGTCGGCGGTCAACCCGTCGCCGCGCGGTCCGTCGCCGACGTCGTCAGCCACCTGCGCGGAAACGTCGGGAGCACCGTCGCTGTGGGCCTGCTCCGCCATGGCCACCCGGTCAGTGTTGTCATGCGCCGTGCCGCTGTCACCGACGACGACGTGCGCGCGTCGATGATCACGCGCGGCATCGAGCGACTTCGAATCGCGGCGTTCACGCGCGGCGTCGGCCGATGGGTGCGTCATCGGGTCGCTGCCGCGCAGCGACAGCACCTCGACGGCATCGTGCTCGACCTGCGCGGCGATCCGGGCGGCCTTCTCGACGAGGCCGTCGAGACCGCGTCGGCGTTCCTCGACGGCGGCCCGGTCGTCTCCTATCAGCAACGCGGCTCCGCCGCCCGCGTCCTCGACGCGCTCGGCCACGGCGACACGACGACGCCACTGGTCGTGCTGGTGGACGGCGGTACGGCGAGTGCCGCGGAGATCGTCGCGGCCGCGTTGCAAGACCGCGGTCGCGCCGTGTTGCTCGGCTCGCGGACGTTCGGAAAAGGCAGTGTGCAGGCACCGAGCCAGCTGTCCGACGGGTCCGCGCTCGAGCTCACCGTCGGGCGTTATCTCACCCCCGGTGGCCGTTCACTCGACGGGGTGGGCGTGGACCCGGATGTCGCCGTACCGCCCGGCACGAGCACGAGTGCGGTCGAGCAGCGTGCGATCGAGGTGCTGTCGGGACTCACGGCGGACGCCGGCTCCAGCGGCCGAGGCTAGGACGCGTGGCCCGGGAGAGCGGTCGCAAGCTGATCGCACAGAACAAGAAAGCGCGCCACGACTACCACCTCGAGGACGTCTATGAGGCCGGCCTGGTGCTGCAAGGCACCGAGGTGAAGTCGCTGCGCGCTGGTCGTGCATCGCTCGTCGACGCCTACGCGCGTATCAAGGACGGGGAGGCGTGGCTCGAGGGCGCGCACATCCCGGAGTACGACCAGGGCTCGTGGACCAACCACGAGCCTCGGCGTCCCCGCAAACTGCTGCTGCACCGCGACGAGATCGCGAAACTGATCGGCAAGACCAAGGAGAGCGGTCTGACGATCGTGCCGCTCTCGTTGTATTTCAAGGACGGCAAGGCGAAGGTCGAGATCGCGTTGGCGCGCGGGAAGCGTGCCTATGACAAGCGACAGACGCTGGCTGCGCGCGACGCCGCCCGGGAGATCGACCGTGCGGTCGGCCGCCGGGCCAAGGGCCGGGAGTGAAGGACTCCGACGTTCCGGCTTACTGGCAGTCGCTCGGCCTTCCGGGCATCGTGGATCTGCACGTGCACTTCATGCCGCAACGCGTCCTCGACAAGGTCTGGGCCTACTTCGACTCGGCCGGACCGCTCACCGGCCGCGAGTGGCCGATCCGCTATCGCTGGCCCGAGCAGAAGCGTCTCGACCACCTGCGCGCGTTGGGTGTGCGCGCCTTTCCGGCGTTGGTCTATGCGCACAAGCCCGGGATGGCCGCGTGGTTGAACGACTGGGCGCTGGAGTTCGCGCGAGACAAGCCGGATGTCTTGCGCACCGCGACGTTCTTCCCTGAGCCGGATGTCGCGTCGTACGTCGATCAGGCGCTGCGCGCCGGTGCGCAGATCTGGAAGGTTCACGTGCAGGTCGGTGCGTTCGACCCGCGCGAGCCGGTGCTCGACGAGGTGTGGGGGATGCTCGCCGAGGCGGCGGTCCCGGTCGTCGTGCATGTCGGCAACGGCCCGGCGCCGGGCGCGTTCACCGGACCCGGTCCGTTCGGCGAGGTTCTGCGGCGGCATCCGACGTTGACCGCCGTGATCGCGCACATGGGCATGCCCGACTACGACGACTTCCTCGACTCCGCGGAGACGTTCGACAACGTTCACGTCGACACGACGATGTGCTTCACCGACACCTTCGGCAGTCAGCTGGCCCTGGGCCGGGAGCTGGCGCCGCGACTCGCCCGGCTGGCCGAGCGGGTCGTGTTCGGCGCCGACTTTCCCAACATCCCGCACGTCTACGCGCACCAGATCGAGGTGCTGGATCGGCTCGGCCTCGGCGCGGACTGGATGCGCCAGGTGTTGTGGCACAACGGCGCCAGGCTCGCCGGTAACCCGGAGTAGTCGAGGAACTTTCGCCCATCTTGGGATGATGTCGGGCGACATATACGTTTGTATGAGGGCGTTGCTCCGATCAAGGTCTGGAGCCCCGGCTCCGATCACTCCTGTGACCCCTACTCCGAGGATTTCGCTTGCGCATCCGCCGCCCCGCCGCTCTGACCGCCGTCGCCGCTGCCGCACTCGTCGCTCCTGTGATCACGGCGACCCACGCCGTCGGGGCACCGGCAAGCAAGCGGTTCCTCAAGGTCCGCGTGATGACCTACAACATCCTCGAGCTCACCCGTGATGGCGAGATGATGAAGGGCGGCTCGCGCGTCGCCCCGTGGTCGCAGCGCAAGTACGCCGTCGCGCGCTACATCCACTCGGTGGAGCCCGGGATCGTCGCGATTCAGGAGGGCTCGTCGTGGGTGGCCCAGAAGAAGGGGCCGCGTCAGGTGGACAGCCTCGTCAACGCCCTCGGCGGCGACTATGGGCTCGCGCACACGGAGACCCCGCCGTGGCAGCGGCACTTCCTGCGGACAGGGCGCTACCTCCTCTACCGCAAGGCGCTCTACGCGCCAGTGGGCCAGGGTTGGCACCGCGACCTCGGCAAGAAGTCGTGGATGGCCTACCAGGAGTTCAAGGACAAGGCCACCGGGCTGAGGTTCCTCGCGACCTCGTCCCACCTCTTCCACCTGTCAGGCACCGCGGCGAACAACGAGCGCTACATGGAGACCAAGCGGCTGATCG
>JAFAQI010000069.1 GCA_019246495.1 Frankiales bacterium
GGAGAAACCCGACATGGAGGCTTGCGATGTTGCTGCTGGGCCTGTTGCTGATGCTCGCGTGTGCGGCGCTGGCGGTCGACGCCGTCGTACAGAACCACGGCACCGCGCACGCCGTGGCGTTCAACCACTCCGTGGGTGGCCTCACGCTCGGCGAGATCTTCGTGGCCGGCGCCGTGCTGGGCCTGCTCTTCGCCCTCGGCGTCGCGCTCTTCACCGGCGGCATGGGCCGTTCGGTGCGTAAGAGCCGCGAGCGCCGACGGTTGAAGCGGGAGAGCGCGGACGCCCGATCGCTGCGTGAGGAGAACGCCCGGCTGTCGGACGAGCTAGCTCGGAAGCGCGCCGCGGCCTATCCCGACGAGCCCGCCGCGTCGTCCGACGCGACCGACACGACCAGCACGAACGCGGGGCGGCACCGCCTCCGGAGCTGACGGCGGAGACGCCTCGCGCCGCTAGCTGATCTCGGCGCGCTCCACCCAGGACCGCAGGTGCGCGGCCACCAGCATCAACACGGCGGCGCCGGCAAGACCTCGCCACAGCGCGCCCATGTCGAGCACCCGGCCCAGGTCGTGGACGACGGACGCGGTGACGCTGCGACCGAGCGGGTGCCGGACGTTCTGACCGACAACCTGCGGCGGGTAGGCAAGCGTGCTCTTGTAGGTGCCCTGGGGCAGCGGCTTGACCTCGGTGAGGACCGACGGAAGGTTCGGCGCGCTGCCGGCCGTGATCGTCGGCAGCGAGGTTCGCAGGTCGGCCGCGGCGTGCTTGCCGTTGAGAGGCTTGGTCGTCCCGCCGCTGGTCGAGCCGCCGGTCGTCGTGCCGCCCGTGCCGCCGGTGCCGCCGGAACCGTGGCCGGAGCCACCGTGGCCGCCGGTCCCGCCGGTGCCGCCGCCGCCACCGCTGCTCGGCGGCGGGGACGTCGGGGCGGCCGGGAAGCTCACGGTCGCCGGAGCGGACGCGTTGGAGTTGATGGCGCTGGACGAGCCCGGCGACGTGTGCCGAAGGGCGATGACGTGGAAAGCCTTGGTGCTGCCGGCCACACTCGAACCGAAGTTGACGCTGACCGAGCAGCTGTTGGAGTCGCAGACCGAGGAGGCGTCGACGCCGCCCGGGGTGACCTCGCTGCCGTCGGCGGCGAGGATGTCGTAGCCCATCAGGTCCGGCTCGCTGTTCGGCTGCCACGAGAACGTCGCGACGGTGCCGTCGGCGTAGCCGTTGAAGCCGCTCGGAGCGGCCGGCGGGACCTCGAGCGAGACGGTGGTCGACTTCGTCGTCGAGCCGTCGGAGAACGAGAACACGTAGTTGCCGTTGACCGCGGACGTGCACGGGCTGGAGCTCCAGGACGGGCAGCCCAGGTCGAGCGAGCCCGAGATGCTGCCGGCCGAGCTCGACCGCACCGACTTGTCCGCCGCGAGGTGCACCGTGCCGCCGTTGCCGGGCCGGGAGACCGTCAGCGAGAGCGTCCGGGACCGGGAGAGGCCGGTGCTGTCAGTGGCGCTGTCGCTGCCGCTGACCTGAAGCGTCGAATAGGAGCTGAGCGTCGCACCGGCGACGGATGACGACCCGGAGGTGACCGCGATCGACGACGCGGCGAGCGCAGGCGTCGCCGCGAGACCAACGGCAGCGCCGGCCAGGCCGAGCGGGATCACGATGCGCCGGCTGCTGCGGGCGAGGGAACGGGCGGTCATCAGTGGCTCGCCTTCGTGCTGGGGAGGGGAACGGTCTTGACGAGCTTGGCGCGGAGCACGATGCGCTGCGCGTCACTGCCGAGCGGGTTGCAGCTGGTGAGGGTCAGCCAGTGTGCGTCGGGCGGCAGGTTGTCCTGGCTGACGACCGAGAAGTCGTTGGGCCGGACGACGAACGGGTTGCCGTGCCCGCCGAACGGCGGCACCACCTTGTAGGTGCACTTGGCGAACGGCGTGTAGAGGTCGATCGCGTCGCCGGCCTTCATGTAGTTGAGCTTGTTGAAGGGCCGGCCGTAGGTCGTCCGGTGACCGGCGATGCCCACGTTGCCCGGCTCGCACGGATAGGGCGTGTCGACGTAGTGCCCCGCGCCGGCCTCGAGCGCGGCGAGTGTGGTGCCCTCGACGACCAGCACATTGACGTGGACCCGGTTGTTGTTGATGACCAGCTTCGTGAGTCCCTCGCCGACCTTGACGCGGCCCAGCCGGTATTCGGTCTGGAACCGCGGCTGCCCGAACTTGTTGACCACATGGGCTTGCTGGTAGCGCTGGAACAGGTCGGTGAACGCCGGGAACGCGAACATTCCGCCGGCCGCGAGCAGCAGTACGACAGTCACGACCGAGACGATCCGGCGGCCTCCGGCCCTGGCCAGGCTCAGCGCCAGCAGGCTCGAGAGAGAGCGGTCGGCGGACGCGGGGACGGGCAGGAACGAGGCGACTGGTTCCGCCCCGCGGATCGCTGCCATGCCCACCCTCCGTACATCTCGTTGGCGACGTCCCTCAGCCCGCACAACGAGAGTGACCACGCAAGGTTACGACGGTGCCAGGCTTATCGCGGTTCCTTCTGTTATGGCACGAATCGACCCGCTCTGGCCCGACCTTTAGCCGCGCCGAGCCACAGCAGCCAGCCGGGAGCCCGAACGGTGACGGTCACGGTCGCGGTTCCGTCGACCAGGCTGCATGCCTGAAGCCGGGCTCCGTCACCGGCCGCGGCCCGCGCACTGGCCGCGCACGCCTGGGCCGGACTGCCCAGATCCGCTGCCGCCGCCGCGAGCGCCGCGGCGTCCGCCGCAGCGAACGCCCGGTGCCGGGTGAGGA
>JAFAQI010000073.1 GCA_019246495.1 Frankiales bacterium
TAGCGCGACGCGATGAATCGACTGATCCACTCGACGAGCCCGTACTTGCGGCAACACAAGGACAATCCCGTCGACTGGCAGGAGTGGGGCGAGGAGGCGTTCGCGGAAGCGCGGCGCCGGGACGTGCCGATCCTGCTGTCCGTGGGCTACGCCGCCTGCCACTGGTGCCATGTCATGGCGCACGAGTCGTTCGAAGACGCGCACGTCGCGTCGTACGTCAACGAGCACTTCGTCTGCATCAAGGTCGACCGCGAGGAGCGCCCCGACGTCGACGCGGTCTACATGGAGGCGACGCAGGCAATGACCGGCCACGGCGGCTGGCCGATGACCTGCTTCCTCACTCCGGCCGGCGAGCCGTTCTTCTGCGGCACCTACTTCCCGCCGGACGACCGCGGCGGCATGCCGTCATTCCTGCGCGTTTGCGCGTCGATCGCCGACGCATGGTCGAAGCGCCGTGACGAGCTGCAGAGCGCCGGCGCAGATGTCGTCCAGCAGCTCGCCGAACGCGCCGCGGTGCCGCCACCCGCATCGCTCGGCATCCCGGCGACCGCACTGGACTCCGCGGTCGAGGTCCTTGCCGGGGAGTACGACGACACCAACGGCGGCTTCGGCGGCGCGCCCAAGTTTCCGCCGTCGATGGTGCTCGAGTTCTTGCTGCGCCAGCACGCGCGCACCGGCAATCCGCGTGCGCTTCGCATGGTGGAGTCAACGTGCGAGCGCATGGCGCGCGGTGGTATCTATGACCAGCTTGCCGGTGGCTTCGCGCGCTATTCCGTCGACGCGCAGTGGGTCGTCCCGCACTTCGAGAAGATGTTGTATGACAACGCATTGCTCGCGCGGGTCTATGCGCACTGGTGGCGGGCGACGGGCGCGTCGCTCGCGCGGCGCATCGCACTCGAGACGTGCGACTGGATGCTCGCCGAGCTGCTGACGAGCGAAGGTGGTTTCGCCTCTGCGCTCGACGCGGACAGCGAGGGCGAGGAGGGCAAGTTCTACGTCTGGTCGCCGGACGAGGTCGGTCCGGCCGCGGCCGCGATGTTCAACGTCACTCGCGAAGGCACGTTCGAGCACGGCCGTTCGGTGCTGCAGCTGTTGCGCGACCCCGACGACGAGACCGCCTACGCCGCCGAGCGCGCACGCCTTCTCGAAATGCGAGCGACACGGGTGCGACCGGGTCGTGACGACAAGGTCGTCACTGCGTGGAACGGCCTCGCGATCGCTGCGCTCGCCGACGTCGGTGTGCTGTTCGACCGCGACGACCTGATCGCCGCCGCGACGCGATGCGCGGCCCTGCTCGCCGACGTGCATGTCGTCGAGTCCGACGGAGAGGCGCGGCTGCTTCGGGTGTCGCGCGACGGCCGGCCCGGCACGCCCGTCGGCGTACTCGAGGACCACGCCGACCTTGCCGAGGGCCTGCTCGCGCTGCATCAGGCCACGGGGGAGCGCCGCTGGCTCGACCTCGCCGGGCGGCTGCTGGACAGTGCGGTCGCACACTTCGCGGACGGCAACGGCGGCTACTACGACACCGCCGACGATGCCGAACGTCTCGTCCGCCGGCCGCAGGACCCGACCGACAACGCGACGCCGTCCGGGCTCGCCGCCCTCGCCGGGGCGCTCGTCACCTATGCCGCGCTCACCGGCTCCGGGTCGCATCGCGACGTTGCCGAGCGAGCCCTCGGTGCCGCCGCGCCGCTCGTCGGCCGGTTTCCGCGCTACGCCGGGTGGGCCGCAGCCACCGGCGAGGCCCTCGCCGCCGGGCCGCTCGAGGTGGCCGTCGTTGACGCGCCAGACCTGGCGCGGATCGCCCGGCGTACGACGTCACCCGGCGCGGTCGTGGTCACGGCCGGCGAGTCCCCGCTGCTTGCCGACCGTCCCGCCGGCGCCGCCTACGTCTGCCGCGGCTTCGTGTGCGACGCGCCGACCGCCGACCCGGCCGAGCTCTCCCGCCGCCTCGGCGTCGCCGTCGCGTCCTGACCGCTCCGCCTGGTGTTCGCCCAGAGCGAACACCGTTGCGGCCCCACGCCTGTAACGCTGTAATTAAGTAATCATCCGACGTCCACCACCGTCGGCGCAGCGGAGAGGCACGACATGAGCGACGAGATCACCGGCTGGTTCACCGGCCGACTTCGAGCGGACTGGTACGACGGCACGCCCCAGATCACCGTGGACCGCGACGAGATCGTGGTCGTCGGCACGCTTCCCGCGGTAGCTGCCGACGAAGGCGGAGACCAGTCGCCGCAGGCTCGGCGGGAGGCCGAGCACGGCCGATTGGCGCGCTTCCGTGAGGACACCCGCGAGCAGCGGATGCGGATCGCCCGCGAGGCCGAGCACCGCTTCGGCCGCAAGGTTGCGTGGGGCGTCCGCATCGGCGGGCTCACCGCGACGTTCACCACGCTCTCCGTCCCGGTGATGACCCGGCTACGGATGCCCGAGCGCGAGGTGCTCGACACGCTGGTGCGCGCTGGGGTCGCCCGTTCGCGCTCGGAAGCGCACGCGTGGTGCGTGCGCCTCGTCGGCAAGCACGAGGGCGACTGGATCGCCGAGCTGAAGTCCGCCCTCGAGCACGTCGAGGCGGCGCGGGCCCAGGGCCCATCGGTGGGTTGAGGACCGCGCCGGCGTCAGCCGGCAGTTGCCTCGTCCAGGCCTTGGGCCAAGGTGTTCC
>JAFAQI010000100.1 GCA_019246495.1 Frankiales bacterium
TCCTCAACCGGATGCACGAGTCCGTGCCAGGCGCGCAGCTCGCCGGCGAGGTGCGACTCAACGGCGTCGACATCTACGCACCCGAGATGCGGGCGACGGAAACCCGCAAGCGAATCGGCATGGTCTTCCAGAAGCCCAACCCGTTTCCCACGATGTCGATCGAGGAGAACGTCGCCGCGGGTCTGAGGCTGACCGGCACCAAGGTCAGCCGCTCCGAGCGGACCGCGCTCGTCGAGCGCTGCCTCGTCCGCGCCGGGTTGTGGCGGGAGGTCAAGGACCGGCTCGACTCACCCGGCGGAGCGCTGTCCGGCGGCCAGCAGCAGCGGCTGTGCATCGCCCGGGCCCTCGCCGTCGAGCCCGACGTCTTGCTGATGGACGAGCCCTGCTCCGCTCTCGACCCGACGTCGACCCGGCGGATCGAGGAGACGATCGGCGAACTCGCGCACGAGGTGACCATCGTCATCGTCACGCACAACATGCAGCAGGCCGCCCGCGTGTCGCAGCAGTGCGCCTTCTTCCTCGCCGAGCAAGGCCACCCAGGCGGCATCGTCGAGGCAGGCACGACGGAACACATCTTCTCGACGCCGTCGGACCCGCGGACGGCTGACTACGTGCACGGCCGGTTCGGGTGACGGCGACAACACACCCCTTGCCGGGGCCGCAACAGGCGCCGGACACGCCCCGTTCCCTCGATCCCGGGCGGACCCGGGCTGACCATGTCTTCCGCCACAGCGTGCGCACGATCGCCATCGCCGTACTCGTCATCTTCGGCGCGATCGGTGCCTTCCTCGGCTACCAAGCGGTCCCGACCCTTCACCACTACGGCTTCCGCTTCTTCACCGAGCGGCACTGGAACCCAGAGTCCAACACCGTCGGGATCCTGTCGGCTGTCGCCGGAACGATCGAGGTCGCAGTCATCGCTCTCGCAGTCGCGGTGCCGCTCGCGCTCGGCACCGCACTGTTCATCACGGAGTACGCGCCGGCCCGGCTGCGGGCGGCCTGCGTCGCGGTCGTCGACCTCATGGCCGCCGTGCCGAGTGTCATCTACGGCCTGTGGGGCTACTCGCTGCTCAAGAACGAGGCCTATCCGGTCTCCCGGTGGCTCGATCAGTACCTCGGGTTCCTGCCGTTCTTCCACGTCGACGGCGGCAACCCCGGTGCCGCGCAGTGGGCGCAGAGCCGTTACACCGGCTCGATGTTCATCGCCGGCCTGTGCGTGGCGATGATGGTCATCCCGATTGCGTGCTCGGTGATGCGCGGAGTGTTCGCGCAGGCGCCGCTCGGCGAGCGCGAAGCGGCGCTAGCGCTGGGCTCCACGCGCTGGGGGATGATCCGCACCGTCGTCGTGCCCTTCGGTCGCGGCGGCATCATCGGCGGCACCATGCTCGGGCTCGGCCGAGCGCTCGGCGAGACTGTCGCGGTCCTGCTCATCCTCGCGCAGGCCGACGACCTCAAGATCCGGGTGACCGAGGTCGGCGGGACGACGATCTCGTCGCTCATCGCCAACTCGTTCGGCGATGCCACCTCGCTTCAGCTCGAAGCGCTGCTGACCGCCGGCTTCGTGCTCTTCCTCATGACCCTCGCCGTGAACACTGCTGCCGCGGTCATCGTCAGCCGTAGCCGCAGCGGCGCGACGACGGAGATCTGACGATGGACACACTCAGCCAGGTCGACGTACCTCCTCAGGCGCGCACGTCCGTCGACCCACCGCCAGTTGCGGACGACCGACCGCGGGCGCTGCGTGGGCGGACCCTCGACGAGCGCGCCTCCCTCGTCGGCGCGTTCTTCGGGTCGCTGGCGCTGGTCTGGATCGTCTACGAGCGCATCCTCCCGTTCAGCGGCGGCATCGGATTCGTCATCTGCTGGTACGTCACGTTCCTTGCGATGTACGCCGGCGTCAGCGCGCGTTCTAACCCAGCTCCAGTCGTCAAGGACCGGCTGATGGGAGCGGTGTTCTACGGTGCCGCCGGCATCGTGGCGTTCGCGCTGGCAACGACGCTGATCTACACCGTCTATCGCGGCTGGGACGCGTTGTGGCACCTCAACTTCGTGACGCAGACGATGAGCGGCGTCGGCGAACGTGACCCCTTCACGAAGGGCGGCATCTTCCACGCCATCGTCGGCTCGGGCATCCAGCTCGCCATCGCCATCGCCATCTCGCTGCCGCTTGGCCTAGGGACCGCTGTCTTTCTCACCGAGGTCGGCGGCCGGTTCGGCGTCGTCGTCCGCACCATCGTCGAGGCGATGACTGCCATCCCCGATCTACTGGCCGGCCTGTTCGTCTACGTCCTGCTGATCGTCACGCTCGGCATGTCGAAGACCGGGTTGGCGGCGGCGGTCGCCCTCTCGGTGACGATGACGCCGATCGTCGCTCGGTCGGCTGAGGTGGCGCTACGCGTCGTACCCGGTGGCTTGC
>JAFAQI010000210.1 GCA_019246495.1 Frankiales bacterium
GGCTTCGATGTAGTGCTGGTGGAGACGGTCGGCGTGGGTCAGGCTGAGGTCGAGGTGGCCACTCTGGCGGACAGCACCGTGGTTCTCCTCGCGCCCGGGATGGGCGACGCCATCCAGGTCGCGAAGGCGGGAATCTTGGAGATCGCCGACGTCTTCGTCGTCAACAAGGCGGACCGGGACGGCGCCGATGCGACCGCGCGCGACCTGCGGCACATGCTGTCGCTCGGCGAACGCGGGCAGCCGGGCGACTGGCAACCGCCGGTCGTCAAGACCGTCGCGTCGCGCGGTGAGGGCATCGACGACGTCGTCGCGGCGATCGACAAGCACCGACAGTGGCTCGAGGAGTCGGGCCGCCTGGACGCGCGCCGTCGCGCGCGAGCCGCGGACGAGATCGAGTCGATCGCGCTCGCCACGCTGCGGCAACGGATTGGCGACCTGCGCGAGGGATCGCTGCTCGACGAGCTCGCCGGACGGGTGGTCGCCGGCGAGGCGGACCCCTACGCCGCTGCCGCCGCCCTCGTCGCCGGCGTCACGACCGGCTGAGCCTCACGCGCTGGGTTGGCCGGCCCGGCTGCGATCTGCCGCGACCGCCTCGATCTCGATCAGTGAGTCGCCGCGGCGCTCACGTTCGAACGCCTCGCGTCCACCGCGTACGCCGAACAACCGTTTGCGCACGACGAGATAGAGGATGAGCGCGACGTTGATGACGAACGCGACGATCTTCAGCACCGTCACGTGCTTGGTCAACTCGTAGATCTCCAATGGGATGAAGACACTCGTGCCGACCGCTGCGACGTACTCACCCCAGCGCTTCAGGCTCCACAAGCCGATGCCTTCGGCGATCTGCAGGAGCGCATATCCGATGAGGAAGCCCTCGACGAGATGCAGCGTTCCGGAGTGCGAGTGCAGCAGTCCGCGAACGTACTTGATCGTGCCGCTCGTCTGGAGGTTGTAGTTGAACTGCTTCGCCAGCGGCTGGAACCGCGGCAGCTCGCGCTCGAACCATGCCTGCAGCGACGTCTGCGTGCTCTCGAAGGTGATGACGGCCGCGGCGAGCAGCGCCAGGATCAGCGCGCGGATCCACCGCTCCACGGCGAACAGCCGGAGGATGAAGGCCTCGCGCAGCGCCTTGCCGCGCAGCACGATCGGCGCCTCGTCCGCCGGTCCGCTGCCGTGCGGCGGGCCGAGGACGAAGTCCTCGCAGCGCAGACACCGCCACGCCTCGCCGACCGCCGTCTCCGTGCGCAAGCGCTCCCTGAGCTCCGGCTCGTCCGGCGCGTAGGTCGCGTGGCCCTGTCGGGCGCAGCCGCGCAAGCTCCAGTCCATGCCGATCAGTCTGCCCGCTCCGACTTCGCCAACGCGCGCCCTGCCCCGCGACGACTGTCGCGCCGTACCATTCGGACATGACCCAGAACTCGGCCGGTGACGACGACGTGACGGCGGGCCGGCGTCGCTGGCAGGAGCGGTACGACGCCGCCCGCAAGCGCGACGCCGACTTCACGACGCTGTCCGGCGTCGAGCTCGAACCGGTCTACGGGCCGCGGGCGGGGTCGGCGTACCCAGGCTTCGAGCAGATCGGGTGGCCGGGGGAGTTCCCGTTCACCCGCGGGCTCTATGCGACGGGCTATCGCGGCAAGACCTGGACCATCCGGCAGTTCGCCGGCTTCGGCAACGCGCAGCAGACCAACGAGCGCTACAAGATGATCCTGGCCGCCGGTGGCAACGGATTGTCGGTGGCGTTCGACATGCCGACGCTGATGGGTCGCGACTCCGACGACCCGCGGTCGCTGGGTGAGGTCGGGCACTGTGGCGTCGCCATCGACAGCGCTGCGGACATGGACGTGTTGTTCGCCGACATCCCGCTCCAAGACGTCACGACGTCGATGACGATCAGCGGGCCTGCCGTGCCCGTGTTCTGCATGTATCTCGTTGCGGCCGAGCGGCAGGGCGCCGACATCTCGAAGCTCGACGGCACGCTGCAGACCGACATCTTCAAGGAATACATCGCGCAGAAGGAGTGGCTCTATCCGCCCGAGCCGCACCTGCGGCTCATCGGCGACCTGATGGAGTTCTGCGACCGCGAGATCCCGCGCTACAAGCCGCTGTCGGTTTCGGGCTACCACATCCGTGAGGCCGGCTCGACGGCCGCGCAGGAGCTCGCGTTCACCCTCGCCGACGGCTTCGGCTACGTCGAGCTCGGGCTGTCGCGCGGGCTCGACGTCAACCGCTTCGCGCCGGGGCTGTCGTTCTTCTTCGACGCGCATATCGACTTCTTCGAGGAGATCGCGAAGTTCCGTGCGGCGCGACGCATCTGGGCGCGTTGGCTGCGCGACGTCTACGGCGCGACCGACGAGCGCGCCCAGTGGCTGCGCTTCCACACGCAGACCGCCGGTGTCTCGCTGACTGCGCAGCAGCCGGACAACAACATCGTGCGCACGGCGGTGGAGGCGCTCGCGGCGGTCCTCGGTGGCACAAACTCCTTGCACACCAACGCTCTCGACGAGGTGCTGGCGCTGCCGTCGGAGAAGGCGGCCGAGATCGCGCTGCGGACGCAGCAGGTGTTGATGGAGGAGACCGGCGTGACCAACGTCGCCGACCCGCTGGGCGGCGCGTGGTACGTCGAGGAGCTCACCGACGAGATGGAGCGTCAGGCGGAGGCGATCTTCGCCCGCATCAAGGACATGTCGAGCGACGGCTCGATGACGAGCGGAATCTTGCGCGGCATCGAGGACGGCTGGTTCATGGCCGAGATCGCCGACGCCGCGTTCGAATACCAGCAGAAGCTTGAGAAGGGCGACAAGAAGGTAGTCGGCGTCAACGTGCACGAGTCGTCAGTTGCCGAGGACCTCGAGATCCTCCGCATCTCTCACGAGGTCGAGCTGGCGCAGCGCGAGGTGCTCGCGGAACGCAAGGCCTCGCGCGACGAGGCTGCGGTGCAGACCGCGTTGACCCGGATGGTTGAGGCTGCGCGCGGAGACGACAACGTCGTACCGCCGATGCTCGACGCCGCGCGAGCCGAGGCAACGCTCGGCGAGATCTGCGGTGCGCTGCGCGAGGACTGCGGCGGCTACCTCGAGCCGCCGCGCTTCTGACAACTCAGTAGTACCAGGGGTGATCCGACCAGTCCGGGTCGCGCTTCTCGAGAAAGGCGTCACGGCCCTCGGCGGCCTCGTCGCCCATGTAGGCAAGCCGGGTTGTCTCGCCGGCGAACAGCTGCTGCCCGACGAGGCCGTCGTCGACGAGGTTGAACGCGAACTTCAGCATGCGGATCGCCGTCGGGCTCATCGCCATGACCTCGCGACCCCACTGCAACGCCACCCGCTCCAGTTCGGCGTGCGGAACGACCTCGTTCACGGCACCCATGCGGTGCATCGCTTCTGCGTCGTACTCCCGCCCGAGAAAGAAGATCTCGCGGGCGAACTTCTGCCCGGTCTGCCGGGCGAGGTAGGCCGAGCCGTAGCCGCCGTCGAAGCTGCCGACTTTCGCGTCGGTCTGCTTGAACCGCGCGTGTTCGCGGCTCGCCAGGGTGAGGTCGCAGACCGCGTGCAGGCTGTGCCCGCCGCCGGCTGCCCATCCCGGTACGACGCAGATCACGACCTTGGGCATGAAGCGGATCAGCCGCTGGCACTCGAGCACGTGCAGCCGGCCCTGCCGACCGGGGTCGATCGTCTCCGCCGTCTCGCCGTCGGCGTAGCGGTAACCGTCCCGGCCGCGGATGCGCTGGTCACCGCCGGAGCAGAACGCCCAGCCGCCGTCTTTCGGCGATGGGCCGTTGCCGGTGAGGAGCACGCATCCGACGTCGCTCGACTGCCGCGCGTGGTCGAGAGCGGCGTAGAGCTCGTCGACGGTGTGCGGGCGGAACGCGTTGCGCACCTCGGGGCGGTTGAACGCGATCCGTACGACGCCGGTGTCGACCGCGCGGTGATAGGTGATGTCGGTGAAGCTGAAACCGTCGACCTCGCGCCAGGCGTCGGCGTCGAAGAGCTCGGAGACCATGCCGGCAAGCGTTGCACGGCGGCGGTCCGGTCCGGGGCGCGGCCGGGTCGGCCTAGGCTTGCGACGTGGCGATGCGACCGACCGACATCAGGCTGCCCGGCGCCGTCGACCTCTCGGGTCTGAAGGCGCGCGCCCAGGCGCCTGCCGCCGGGACGGCGGCGGGTGGCGCGGGCGCGGCTTCGGGCTCGACAGCGGCGGTCGGCGGCGTGGTCGTCGACGTCACCGAGGCGACGTTCGAGGCGGAGGTCATCGAGCGGTCGCAACAGGTGCCGGTCCTGGTGGACTTCTGGGCCGACTGGTGCGGGCCATGCAAGCAGCTCTCGCCGGTGCTGGAGCGGCTCGCCGCCGAGGCGGGCGGCGCCTGGGTGCTCGCCAAGATCGACGTCGACGCCAACCAGCGGCTGGCCGCGGCGTTCCAGGTGCAGAGCATTCCGACGGTCTACGCCGTCATCGCCGGTCAGCCCGTGCCGCTGTTCCAAGGCGCGTTGCCCGAGCAGCAGAT